>JAFKFP010000185.1 GCA_017308185.1 bacterium
AACAGCAGCCCGAGGTCAACCTCGTGCGCGTCGCCATCCAGGCGCTCGCCGCTGTTATGGGCGGAACGCAGTCGCTCCACACCGACGCCATGGACGAAGCGATCGCGCTCCCGAGCGACAAAGCCGCCCGCCTCGCCGTCCGGACACAGCAGGTCATCCTCCACGAATCGGGCGTCGTGAATACCGTCGACCCCCTCGGCGGCAGCTACTTCGTCGAAAAGCTGACGAGCGAGATGGAAGCCGAGTGCCTTCGCTACTTCGAACAGATCGAGTCGCTTGGCGGCGTCATCCCCGCGATCGAAACCGGCTTCTTCCAGAAGGAGATCGCCGACGCCTCCGCCCGCTTCCAGTTCGAGGTCGACACCCGCGACCGCATCATCGTGGGCGTCAACGAATATATCGACGAGACGCCCGCCGACATCCCCATCCTCAAGTTCGACCCCGAAGGCGAAAGGCGCCACCTCGCGCGTCTCAAAGCCCACCGCGCCAGCCGCGACGAAGCCGCCTGGTCCGCCGCCATGTCCGCGCTCGAATCCGCCAGCAACGACCCGAAGCAGAACACCATGTCCTACATCATCGACGCCGTAAACGCCGGCGCCACCGTCGGCGAGGTGTGCAACATGTGGCGCAAGGTGTTCGGGGAGTACAAGGAGCAGGTGGTGGTGTAGGAGGAGTTGACGACGATCAACTCGGAGCGTTCCATGGAGGAGGACACCTCCCCTCCGTGTAGGTATGGGACACAACACTAAATGTCCACTGTTCGCTCGCGGTGGCAACGCATTCAATTGGGGATCCCGGAGGGCCAGGGATCGGGCCCAGTGGCGCGTACCCAGGTGAAGCAGGGGTTGGCCCTGTAAGTTTGGATATGTCCGGCGGGAGGTGAGCGGCACCTGCAGGGAAGGGCGAGAATGCCCAAGCATCCGAATGATCTGTCGGACGGCTGTACGCTGGTGCGTTGGGATCGACTCCGCACGCTGATCCCATTGATCCAGCTGCTCTTACGCATGTGAGGAAACCAGGTGCTGGGTTGTGCGATGAGCCGGGAACCACCACGACGATGATCTCGCGCGGAGTCGGCGCCACCGGACAGGCCTCCGGGCCTGAGGTGTACGTCCTGCTGCATGGGCTCCCGTTAGCTGTGTAATAGTAGTTCGCGCAAGTCGAAGGCTGGCCATGTTCCCCGCTGAGCGCCTTTACGGTCGCCACTGCTGAACCGCCATAAAGGATATTCTTGCAGGCATCGAATCGCGGTGCCGCCTGACTGCCGATGTAGGTGGGAACGGCCGTGGTCATTTGAGGCGTCTTGCCGGGGAGTGCACTCTGTGCGGGGCGGGATGCACTCGGGGCAGAATCCGGTGATCCGAGGCCACTGCACGCGGTGAGCGAGAGCACAGCAACAATCACAGTAGCTACTTGGATAAATCGACGGGAGCCTGTGTGAATAACATGCTGCACCCTGAGAAGACCAGTCATAATCGTAACACTGAGAGGATCCAGGGGATCGTTACCAGCAGAGTTAGCACTGAAAGCCAACCGCGATCGACATCGCGAAGCCAGTCAGGAACGGCTTGGCGTCGGTTGCGCGGTAGCCTCGAGCCCAGTTCATGCGTTCGATCATGCCGTCTGCGTCAAGTGAAAGGTAATATGCTATTTACCAGACACTAATTACTCGTTCCCCGACCTGGCGGAAACCTCCGAGTCCCCGGTAGTATGAGGGATGTGATTGTCGTCGACATGCGTGCTTGCACACGAACGCGCTCGTTGTGAATCGTCGACCACCATGCCAGACTGAGGCCACCCCCTCGGAGGCCTCGCATGCCCACCCACGACGATGACATCCACCCTGTAGGCGCCGACAAAGCCTGGAGCGAGAGCTACTACTTCAACTTCTACGATCCCGAGCGCGAGGTCGGCATGTTCACGCGCATGGGCCTGCGGCCGAACGAAGGCTGGTGCGACGCCCTCCACGTCGTCTACCTCGGCGGCGAACGCGTCGCCTTCACGTACGGCCGCGAAGCGCTGCCCGAGATGACCGACCGCCTGCAGGTCGGCGGCCTCAAGCTCACGCGCAGCGAACCGTTCAAGCGCTGGACGGTCGCCTACGACGGCCCCGCGCAGGACATCGCCGACCCGGCGATCCTCATCACGCGACGCCGCGAACGCCCGGAAGGCTGGTTCAGGCCCGCCAACCTCGACATGAGCGTCGAATTCGAAGCCCTCGCCGAGCCGCACTACTCCGGCGAGGGCCAGCGCGGCCACTTCGAACAGCCCGGCGCAGTCCGCGGTACCGTCAAACTCGGCGACGAGACATGGGACGTCAGCGGCTACGGTGTACGCGATAAGTCGTGGGGCCCGCGCAACTGGTCGGGCGGCCGCACAGAGTCACCTGCAACGACCGAACAACCGGGCCACGAGCCACGGCCCTTCATCAACTGGTTCTCGATGAACTTCGGCGCCGATATCGCACTCGGCGGAACCTGCGGCCGCGGACCCAATGGCCAGCTCACCGGCAGCGGTTGGATTCACGCCAACGGCAAGACACAGTCGCTCACCCAGCTTCGCGTCGACGACAGCAGCTACAAACCCGGCTCCATCCTCCACGCCGGCATGCACCTCACCGCCCGGGCCGAAGACGGTGCGGTCTACAACATCACCGGCGACGTCATCACCGTCTGTCCGACGAAGATCCCCATGCCCCAGGGCGCAACGTTCGTGAACGAAGGCCTCGCGCGCTTCACCATGGGCGGCGTCACCGGGTACGGCATCGCGGAGTACTGGCACAACATCGCCCGCGACGACGACTAATCATCCGGCCCAGCATCCGCAACCGCCTTTCGGCGGTTACTCACCCAAACCCAGATGTCGCAAACACGGTCGCGGTGTCTTACGCCAGCAACGCCGGACGCCTGCCGAGTTCGCCAACGCTCGCCGGGCTGCTGGTCAGGTAACCGCGTGCGTCAATGACCCCCGAAAGCGCCCTTCGAGCCATCTCCAGGTACCCCGCCACTGCCTCGCGCGTTGTCGCGACTCTCCAAGCGGAGAGCTGCGAGAGGTCCGGCCGTACGATGTGGACGGGCATCTGCAGACGCAGGCAATCCTCCATCGCCGCCGTAGCCGCGCTCCCGGCGATAGCGACCGACCGCCGCAAAACGCCCAGTGCAGTGCGTGGCCGCGGCATCACAGAGGCCGGCGTCAGGTCGATAGCGAGGATCTCCGTAGCGCCCATCTCCAGCGCCGTCGCGAGGTCCGTCGCGGCCACGAGGCTGCCATCGACGAACAACTCGCCGCCGATCTCAACGGGGGCAAAGAGCCCGGGCACCGCGGTAGAGGCGAGGATCGCGTCGGCAAGGGCGCCCGTGCGAAATACCTGTTTGCACCCGCGCGAGAGATTGGTAGCCGTCACAGCCAGGGGCAGGCTGGTCTGCGCGAAGGAGCGGGGGTGCACGTAGCGTTCGACCAGTTCGAGCACCAGCGTGTTCGAAGCGATGCTCAGCGGCCGGCGCGCCAGCCGTCGCAGCATGGCGCCGAGGCGGAGGTCCAGGACCTTCCGCCCGTCAAGCGTCTGCCAGATATCGAGCAGGCCCGTTGCATCACCGGGATGCATCGCGACCCATGCAGCGTTCAGCGCACCGACGCTCGTCCCCACCACGACATCCGGCCGGAATCCCGCTTCGGCCGCGGCCGCGACGTACGCTGCCTGCACCGCTCCGAAGGCGCCACCGCCCCCAAGGACGAGCGCGCGGCGCCCTGTGCCGTAGACTTCCATGTATTCTCCTGCACTCTGCCCAGGACACCATCGAACCGCCGCGGCGACGCGAAGCAGACGGCCACTTGCCGGGGCTCGAAGACTGCCGGACCGCCGGCCGCGGATTGCAGATCACTTCGCGGTGCCCGCGCCGGTCGCGGCTGCTGCAGCATCGTAACATAACAGCGGAGAGGCGCGGTTAATCTGCCGAAAGGGACTCCCGGCCCTCGACGTCTCCCTCCGCGCTCATGCGGCGCTGCCACCATGGTTCGAACGCTTCGAAGAAGAGCGTTTCGAAGATGACCGCGATAGGTATCGCTACGAGCGCGCCGATGATGCCCATCAGCGCGCCACCTATCAGGACGGCAATCACGACCAACAGGGCCGGGATCTGGTTCACCTTGCTGTGGAGCACCGGCACCAATACGTGGTTTTCGAACTGCTGCACGACGAGATACACGATGGCCACCTTTACTATCATCACCCATCCCTGCGTCAGCGCGATAAGCAGCGCCGGGATAAACCCCAGCCATGGGCCGATGAATGGGAGGAGCTCGGTCAGGAACGCGAAAAACGCCAGGATGAACGGAAACGGCAGGCCGATTATCCGCAGCCCGACGTATACCAGGATGCCAACCGCAGCCATACCCAGGAATAAACCGAGGACCGCCCGCCGGATGCGGTGGCCGAGCAGAAGCATGATGCGGTGCGTCTCCTCGCGGTGGCGCGGCGGCGTGTTGTCCAGCACCAGCCGCTGCAGATGATCTCGTGAGACGACGAAGAGGATGCTTACGATAAACACCGTCACGAAGTCGACAGCGACACTCGCTGCAACGAAGACACCGTTGGTCACGGTCCCGGAGATGCCGCCGATGTTGTCCCTCACGTAGGACCTGATCTGATCCCCCGAAGGGAGTTGGTATCCACCCGGGATGTCGAGCGTTGTCGCGCTGAACTTGTCGAAGTCGTGCGCTATCGAGTCGGCCGCGTACCAGCCGAAGAGTCCGAGCGCCACGGCGATCAAGATGTACACCAGGAGTACCGAGAGCACGCGAGGGAACCGGTAATGTGCCAGCCAGTCCGCGATCGGCGACAGCGTCAGGCCAAGTACGGCGCCGAGGAAGAGCACGGCAAGTACGCGGTGCAGCACCACAAGAAGGACAAGTAGCATCACGGCGCCGAACAGCGCGAATCCGACGCCTAACGCCTGCCGTGCGGTCATCCCGCCCATTGGCCACGCTTTCGTATATCTATGCGCATGGTTGGCACATCCTACCGGAGCCGGCGTATCGGTGCGCCGTCGACGATGGCGAGGGTTCGCATCTGCATGGTGTTAGAGCCTGCGTGGGTGATGGCCCGGACACTGGCCGCCTTGCTATCCGTCCAAAGTCGGGATCAGGGATCGGTAAAATGTGCCATTGCAGTCGTGTGTCCCGATCGCGCATGCTGGACGTCAATGACTCACAGGAGACGATGATGCGACGTCTGATGTTTATCCCCGCGAGCGCGGTGTTGCTCGCGCTTCCAATCCTCGCGGCATGTGGCGATGACAATTCGGCTAAGACGCCGACCCACACGCCCACCACGGCCGTGGCCAGCGCGACGGCTGGTGGTTCGAGCACTCCAGGGCCTACAACGAGCCCGGCCACGACTGCGTCACCGACCACTCCGGCTGCGGATGGTACGGTCGACCCACTTGGCGCCGGCCAGCAGACGCCGTGGACAGTCAAGAGCGACCCCGACCCATCCGCGGCGGTGGTGGTCCTGACGGATGTCCGCATGGGCGTGCATCCGGAGGAGGGCGGATGGGAGCGCATCGTGTTCGAATTCGAAGGGGCCCAGCGTCCGGCCGCGACCATCCAGTACGTGACCAAAGCCACGGCGTGCGGCTCGGGCGAGGCCGTCTCAATCGACGGCACCGCGATTCTTGAAGTCGCCATTGTCGGTGCAGATGCGCATGACGCCTCGGGAAAGGCCACCGTGCCGAAGACCATCGATGGCCCGGGTACCACAGTGAAGGGCGGACAGCTCACGTGCGACTTCGAAGCGCATGTCACATGGGATTTCGGGCTCACCGCCAAGCACAACTTCAAGGTGACCACGCTCACGAATCCCACGCGCATCGTCGTCGATGTGAAGCAGTAGTGCAGCCGCTGGCGCGGCGCGACGCAAATGGAGTTGCGGCTCGTTAGACTGCCGCGGACCCCATCAGCCGTACTGTCCCGTGCCGCTGCAGCATCATCTCGACCTGCCGCACGAGTTCGTCGGTTGCATGGGCCGTGGGCAGGTCGAACTCAGACTCTTCACCCTCGGTATCGTGGATGACGAGGCGGATCGCATCGTCGCCCGGTGATGCTTTGAGCATCGCGACAACTCCCCGGAGCCGCGCTTCGTCGCTGGCAACGTCTTCCGTTTCGTAAAGCGTGATCGTGAGGCGGGCGGACTCGCCACTCACCGGGGGCTGCACGCCCGGTGCGGAAGCCTCTGTGGTCGGCGCAGGTTGATGGCCGTTGGTGTGCGCCGCGGCGCGAGCGCCACTCGGGGCGGATGGGCCCGGTCGTTGCGGGCCCTGTCCTGGCGCTCTGCCGTAATGACTGGTGGCCCCATTGCCGTTGCGGCCGGGTCCAGTTTCGCCTTTGCCGCCGTTGGCGGCAGCCTTGCGCCCGCGCTGAGGCTGTTCGACCTGCCACTGGCCCGGCGTGAAGCCAACCACGCCTCCCTCTGCGTCCCATGGGGCGGCCTTTCGGACAGTCAACCCGAGCCGGTCATCGCGGTCCCGCACCTCGACCGATACCACCAGCACGCGCCCCTCCGCCCAGATCTCCTCACCGGTCAGTTCGAGCGTGTCACTCCATACCGACATCTCCGCGGAACCGGACAGGTCCTCCAGCTCCACAATGTAGAACTTGCGGCCATCGCGGGTTGTCCGTGCCTGCGCGCTATTGACCATCCCCGCGACCGTAATCGTCTGGCCCGCGAGTTCGAGCGTGACCTCCGAAAGGCTGTGGCTCGCATAGGGCGCGACCGCCGGCGCCGCGGCATGGAACGGGTGCTCGGAAATGTAGATGCCAAGGAGTTCCTTCTCCCAGGCGAGCATGTCCTCGCGCCGTGCCTCATTGGGTTCGAGTTCGAGCGCGGGCAGTGGCGTATCGACGTGGCTGCCGAACAGGTCGAACATCGTCGATTGGCCGCTCTCGCGTAGTTCGCGTTCGCGCTTGGCCAGGCTCACCAGCCGGTCGACGTTCGCCAGCAGCGTGCCGCGGTCGCCGAGGCAGTCGAGCGCCCCCGCCTTCACAAGGTGCTCCAGCGCTCGCGAGTTCGCAGCCGAAAGGTCGGCGCGCTTGCAGAAGTCCTCTACGTCGCGGTATGGCCCGCCCTTCTCGCGCTCGGCGATGATGCCTTCCACCGCGTTCGCCCCGACGTTCTTGATGATGCCGATCCCGAAGCGAATGGCCAGCGAGTCGTCGTCCTGGCGCTCGATGCTGAAGTTCTCGTGGCTGTGGTTGATGTCTGGCGGGAGCAGCACGACCCCGAGTCTGCTGCATTCGCCCGCGGCCGCCGCGATGCGCGCATAGGTATCCGGTGCGCTGCGCGTCAGGTGGAGCACAGCTGTGAGGTACTGCACGGGGTAGTTCGCCTTGAGGTACGCAGTCTGGTAGGCGATGTTGCCGTAGCACCAGCTGTGCGCCTTGTTGAATGCGTACCCGGCGAACGGCTCGATCAGCGCGAATACCGCCTCGGCGTCCTCGCGGGAGTAGCCGTTCGCCTCGGCGCCGCTGATGAAGCGGCCCTTCTCCTCGGCCATGATCTCGGCCTTCTTCTTGCCCATCGCCTTGCGCATGATGTCGGCCTGGCCGAGCGAATACCCGGCGAACTGCCGCGCGATCAGCAGCACCTGGTCCTGGTAGACGATGACGCCGTACGTCTCGTCCAGCACATTCGCGAGGTCAGGATGGGGGTGCTGGATCTCGATCTCGCCGTGCTTCGCCTTGATGAACGTCGGGATCTGCTCCATGGGCCCGGGGCGGTACAACGCGACCATGGCGCAGAGGTCGGCGATGTTCGTCGGCCGGAGTTCCTGGATGTAGCGTCGCATCCCGGCCGATTCCAACTGGAACACGCCAAACGTCTCACCCTGCGCGAGCATGGCCATCGTTTTGGGGTCGCCATCGGCGATGTGCACGATATCGAGCTCTTCGCCGGTGGTTTCGCGGATGAGGTCCACGGCGCGCTGGAGGATGGTCAGGTTCGAGAGGCCGAGGAAGTCCATCTTCAGCAGACCGATCTTCGCGACCTGCTCCATCGCGAACTGCGTCATCGGGATGCTGGTCTCGTCCCCGCGGTTCGGGCGCTGCAGCGGGACGTGGTCGATGAGCGGGTCACGCGAAATGACAACGCCGGCGGCGTGCGTGCTCGCATGCCGCGAAACGCCTTCGAGCTTGCGGGCCGTGTCGATCAGTTTCCGCACGCGTGAGTCGCCCTCGTAGGCTTCTCGCATTTCCGCGGATTGTTCGAGCGAATCATTCAAGGTGATGTGTAGCGCGTTCGGCACCAGCCGCGCCACGCGGTCAGTGTCTGCATAGGTCATTCCGAGCGCGCGGCCGACATCGCGGAGGGCGGCTTTCGCGCCAAGCGTCCCGAACGTGATGATCTGTGCGACGTTCGCCGGGTGGTAGTGCTCGTACGCGAAGCGAATCATCTCGTCGCGCCGGTCGTCCGCGAAGTCGAAATCCACATCGGGCATCTCACGGCGCTCCACATTCAGGAAGCGCTCGAACACGAGGCGGTTCGCAACCGGGTCGATGTCGGTGACGCCGAGCACATACAGGACTAGCGAGGCTGCCGCCGAACCTCGCACACCCATCTTGATGCCGGCCTTTCGTGCATAGTCGGCGATCTCTTTCACGACGAAGATGTAGTCGGTGAACCCGGTCTGGCGGAGGACATCCAGTTCGTAGTTGAGCCGTTGTTCGAGTTCGGACGTCACGCCGTCGCGCGTCTGATCGAACCGTTCGTGCAGGCCTCGGAAGCAGATCTCAGCGAGGTAGTCTTCACTCGTGCGGCCCTCCGGCACTGGAGGCGCCGGGAGCAGTTGCCTGTCGAAGGAAAGGTCGAGGTCGCAGGCGTCGGCCACGAGTTGGGTGTTCGAGAGCCACTCCGGGTTGGCCGCGAAGACTTCAGCCATCTCGGCTTCGCTCTTGACGTGGTAGCCGTGCCCTTCAATCTTGAAGCGGTTCGGCTGGTCGACCGTGGCGTTGGTGCCGATACAGAGCAAGACATCGTGCGCTTCCGCTTCGTCTGGCATCGTGTAGTGGCTATCGTTGGTGGCCACCACTGGGATCGTGAGTTCGCGGCCGATGTCCGCGATGGCCGGGTTCAGGCGCGTGAACTTCTCGTCGCCGTGGTCCTGGACCTCGAGGAAATAGTTCCCATCGAACACATCGCGGTACCAGTTGGCCACGGCGATAGCGCCCTCGCGGTCGCCCTCCTGGATGCGGCGGTGGAACTCCGATGATGGGCACCCGCTAAGCGCCGTGAGCCCTGCGCTGTGCTGTTCGATTAATTCACGGTCGATGCGCGGCTTGTAATAGTAGCCTTCGAGGTTGGCCTTCGTGACGAGGCTAATGAGATTCTTGTAGCCCGCCATATCGCGTGCCAGCAGGACCAGGTGGTACGGAGAAGAATCGGCCCGTTCGCGCCCATGACGGCTGCCCGGCGCGACATACGCCTCGACGCCGATGATCGGCTTGATGCCCCGGTCGCGCGCCTCGCGGTAGAAGTCGATGGCGCCATACAGCGACCCGTGGTCGGTCATCGCGATCGACTCCATGCCGAGCGCTTTGACGCGCTCCATCAGCGGGCCGATTTTGCTCATGCCATCGAGGAGCGAGTACTCGGTGTGCGTATGGAGGTGTGTGAACATATGTCCGGGAAGGCCAGCATACCACCGCCACGCCTGGGGGCGGAGAGGCAAAACGGCGTCATTCACAGCACATGAGACGATGCCCGGTCGGAGCGCCGTGCCCTGTCCAACTCGCAAGAGGGCTCCATCGAAGGGCCGCCCACCCTTGCCGTCGAAGTTGATCCAAACGAAGGTCGAAACCTATCTCCGCTGCGGCTCACAGCGCGTATGGGTGGTCGAACCAAAGACGCAGACGGTCACGGTCCATCGTCCAAATAGTGACTCGCACACCTACCACCGCGGTGAAACGCTCACGAGCGACGACGCGGCATTCGCGGTCGAAGGCTTTGCCCTTCCGCTTGACGAGCTGTTCAGCTAGCCCCGCCCCACTTCTCCCATGCCGCTCTCGCGCAGCAGTTTGAGGAACGCGTCATCGCCCTGCAGTAGTTCAAGCCGCGCATCGCTTGCAGCTTCGCGGGCGTAGTGCTTGTCGAGATGAATGGCACGGGCGACATGACTTAACGCTTCCTCACGCTTGCCCAGCACTGCTGAAGCCTGCGCGCAACCGTAGGCGGCCGCCGCATCTTTGGGATCAATGCTGGCGGCATGTTCGAAATCGGCGAGGGCCAACTCGGGTTTGCCGAGGCTGAGCCGCGCAAGTCCGCGATTGACCGCGACGGTCGAGTCGTCCGGGCTCACCGTGAGTGCTAAATCGAAGTCGGCAGCCGCACGTTCATAGTCTTCGCGATACAGGTGGAGCATCCCGCGATTGTTGAGCGCATCGCCGTCGTTCGGTTCGAGCTCGAGTGCGCGGTTGTAGTCTTCAAGGGCGTCGTCGTAGCGGCCGGCCCGGCTGTTGGCGTTCGCACGGTTGTAGTATGCCGCGACAAGCCGAGGGGCCGCTTCGATCGCGCGGCTGTAGCGCTCAATCGCGAGGGCATACTGCCCTACGTTGAAGTAGACGTTGCCCTCGTCAAGGTACGCCTCGGCTGTGCGCCGGACCGCACCAGTCTTTGCTGGCGGGGCGCCGATCGCACTATCACCGGGTGTGGCTGGAGGATGGGGCGGACTCAGGGGTGGCGCTGACGGTATCGCGGACCGTGCGGCGGGTGGGGCCTGTGTGCGCGCTGGGGTTGGTGCGGCCTCGGCGGTCGCGGCCGGTGCAGCAGCTCCAATGACGTTCGCCGGGCTGTTGCCGTCCTGCCGGACCGGCGCCCGCTGAGCTCCTGTCGTGCCTACCCGGTTGGCGTCTGGGACCGCGGTTGGCGCAGCGCCGATGGCGAAGTCGTCCGCACTTGTCACTTCGGCGTCATCCTGCTCCGGCGTGCGCGGGCCCCGTAAGATACGCAGGGCTACCCCCAGGACGCCCAGCGCGGTCGCGAGGAGTGCAGAGACCTTGAAGGCCCGGTTCACGGTTTCGCTCCCTCCTGTTGGCGCTCCAAAAGCTGTTCTGTCACGGCCATCAACCCGCTATACGCGTACACGATGTAGTCGCGCGGGTGCATCTCGACTTTCTTCAGCGTTTCTTTGCGCGCGGTCACAGGATCCCAGGAACCAGTGAGTTCGATGGAGTCGTGGTCGATGCCGAATTCGAGCTCGTACAGTTCACCGTCCTCGCCCACGACGATGCATCCGCGGTCGGGATCACCGGCGAGGCCGGGGTCGCACTCGATGGCGTTCGTGAAGAGTGCGTTCGGGAAAGGCGGAAACGGCTGGAGTTCGGCGCAGGCGTCCTGGAGGATCGCCTGCAACTGAAGCGCGGCACGTTCGAGAACGGAGTCGGCCTGGGTCTTGCGGATCAGGGGGTTCGATTGCATAGCGTGATCGCAGTATAGCCGAGAGGGACACGCAGGGACGGGGCTTTCATCGCTCAGATGGAGGAGAGAATGAGGTTCACATAGGTCTGCGCGCCACCGCAAGAGATATGAATGCCATCGGAACACACGGCACTGGCAGCGACGCTGTCCCAGTTGATAAGGTGCGCGTTTGCATAGCGGCCGATGCCCGCCTCGATCACGCTGTTCACCTGTGCCTGGTGAGCGCCGAGTGATGGCTCATAGAGCGTGACGAAGTACACCTGAGCGCCACCGGCGGCCGCCATCATGGCGTCGAATTCACCGCTGCTGACCGCGCTGTTGTTACCAAGATGCACGATCAGTGTCCGGGGATGGATCCCCTGTGCAACCCAGCCCTGCACAACGGCGATGCCCCAATCCCAGGTATGGGATTCCTCGGCGACCACCGTAATCCCGTCGGCCTCGAGGTAACTCGCTGCGCCGAGCATCACCGAATCGCCCACTGCATAGATCCCCGCGCCCGGTGGCGGCGCGGCAGCAGTTGGTGTGGGTGCGAGAGGCTGAGGCGTTGGTGTTGGAGGCGCCGGCGTTGCCGATGGCGGTGCCGCCGTTGCAGTCGGCGGCGCCGGCTTAGAGGTGGGCGATGGCGTTGAAGTCGGGGTCGTCGTTGCTGCCGGCGTGCTGGCGCTTGTCGCTGTCTGCGCGCCTGCACCCGCCGACTTCACACTCATCCCATCGCCGGCACGCGATGTGCCCTGCGTGCTGAAGCTCACGGTCGCACTCTTTTGCGGCGACGAGCAGCCGCCAAACGCAAGCGCCACCGATAAGACCGCCAGGGGCAGACAGGATCCCAGCATCCTTCGTGTCATTGTGACCCTGAATTCGAGGGTACGACACCAATTGCGCATGCGCACAAACGCCGCGTGCCGCCTCGTGATGCGATGCCTATAATCCCGCCCATGGACACCAAGTACGAGACCCTCGAAATCGAACGATTAGGCACGGATGGCCGTGTCGGCCGCATTACGCTCAACCGGCCCGAGAAGATGAACGCGCTCTCCCAGGAGTTGCTCTTCGAGTGGAACGATGCGCTGCACGCATTCGAAGCAGATGACAGCGTGCGCGTCATCATCGTGCGCGGCGCGGGCCGCACTTTTAGCGCGGGCTACGATCTCGCACCTGCGCGTGGCGGCGCCGATGCCGTGGTGCGTCGCTATAAGCAGCGCGATGACTCGGACCGCCGCCTCGTGATGGGCACACGCACGGGGATGCAGCAGATCACCGATATTCACATGTACTTCTGGAACATGGCCAAAGTAACCATCGCCCAGGTGCACGGCCACTGCCTCGCGGGAGGTTGCGAACTTGCAATGATGGCCGATTTCGTGACTGCCGCGGAGGACGCGAACTTTGGGCATCCCGGCCTGCGCGGGCTGGGGACAAGCCGGACGGGCGTCATCTGGCCGCTCGTCATCGGGATGCGCAAAGCGAAGGAACTCTACTACACCGGCGACAGCATTAGCGGCAAGGAAGCCGAGCGCATCGGGATGATCAACCATGCGTGGCCGAAGGAAGAGCTCGAAGAGCGCACGCTCGCCCTAGCGGACCGCACGGCAACGATGAGCGCCGACCACCTCGCCGTGCTCAAACTCAACATGAACCGCTTCTACGAAAACATGGGCATCTACTCTTCGGTGCGTAGCTCCACTGACATGGACGCGTTTGGGCAGTTCACTCAGCAGGCCTATGCGTGGCAGGACAAAATGCGCGATGCGGCCCAGGGCGGCGGCGGCCTCAAGGAAGCACTCGAGTGGCGCGACGGGCCATATCGGACGAACCGCGCCATCGAATAGCCGCGCGAATTCAGCGCACGGAAGTTGGGAAGGAAAGGGACATCACCATGACGGGAGCACTCGAAGGTGTGCGCATCCTGGACTGCACGCAGATCATTGCAGGGCCGCTCGCGGCGTCGCTGCTATCGGAGATGGGCGCCGATGTCGTGAAGGTTGAGCCGCTCGAAGGCGAGCCCTGGCGACTCCAGGCGGAGATCCTGCCGAAAGAGAGCCGCGCTTTCATCACTCAGAATCGCGGCAAGCGCGATATCGCCATCAACTTCAAACACCCGGAGGCAGCCGCGGCTCGCGACGCCCTCATTCGTTGGGCCGATGTGCTCATCACCAACTACCGGCCTGGCGTGCCCGAGGAATTGCACATCGACTACGAATCGGCGAAAGCGGTGAAGCCCGACATTATCTATTGCGAGAACACCGCGTTCGGCAAGGAGGGCCCGGATTCGCACCGGCGCGGCTACGACATCGTGGCCCAGGCGATGAGCGGTGTCATCACCTCCAACCCCCACATCCGCGATGACCTCCCGGCAATCGTTGCGTTCGCACCGGCCGATATCGTCACCGGCGTGGCGCTCGCGTGGGCCATTAGCGCGGCGCTCTTCCATAAAGAGCGCACGGGCGAAGGCCAGGCAATCAATTCAAGCCTGCTCCACACCTCGCTCTTCCTCCAGGCCGGTGCGCGCCAGATCGTGGCGTTGGATGAAGAGAAGCGGCTGGAACGGCTGGCAGCCCTCAGTGCAGCGCGCGAGCGCGGCGCATCCATGGCCGAAATATACGAGGAGCGCCGTAAAGCCACGCCCGAGCTTGCCGGCAACATCTACTATCGGCCGTACCAGACGAAGGACGGATACCTCGTGCTTGGCGCACTCGGGCCGGGGCCACGGGCCCGCTTTCGCGCCGCGCTCGATGTGCACGACCCGCGTTACGGCGAGGGATTCGAGCCCACGCCAGAGCGGCTGCGTGAGGTGGGTGCGCAGCTCACCGCCGAATGCGAGGCCAAGTTTCGGGAGAAGACGAACGACGAATGGCTCGAATACCTGGGCGAACGCGACATCGCCTGCGGGCCGGTGCGCTTCGTCGATGAACTGTTCGACAATCCACAGGTGGTAGCGAACGAGTACCTCGCCGACTACGAACACCCACTGTTTGGGACCATACGGAGCCCTGCGCCTATCGTCCGGATGAGCGCGACGCCGACGCGGATCAATCGCTCGTCACCGACTCTCGGGGAGCACACCGACGAAATCCTGCGGCTTGTGGGGCTCGATGATCGACAGATCGAACGGCTCCGCTCGGCGGACATTGTGCGTTGATCTGACCACTCCGACGCCGCTTCAGCCCTGGCCGCTGCCCGCAATTGCAGCCTTCGCCTGGTCCCACCAGCTCGCATCATGATTGTGGATGAGTTCGTAGTACCACCACTCGGCGCCCCACAGGTAAACACGGGTTGCGCCCGTCCGTCTCGCATAGTCAATGGAGCGTGCCAGGTTGTCATGGGTGAGGTTGGACGACGGGTTCTGTGGTGTGATCAACCGGATGTCAGTGTCGGTCCATGGCTCGGCCTGCATCTCGGTTATCCAGAATTGCTTGCCGCGTGCCTTCGCAGCGCGGGCCTGCGCGGCATAATTGGGCGCCAGCGGCCCGATTTCGAGGATTGGCATTACCAGGTTGTGGCCCAGGATGTCGTAGTTGCGGAAGGGATAGATGCTCGCCGCCAGGATGTCTCCATCGGCGAGTGCGTTTTTCCAGCGCCTGTCGAACACGAAGTGCTGCGCCTGGTTGATGACCACTGGCCTGTGTTCAGGGTCGCTCGCGTGGATGGCCGCGGTCATCTCCTGCACGAATTCCCGGCTGAGTGTCCAGTCGTTGGTCCGTCCGGAGGCGATATACGGTTCATTCCCGGCCTCCCACGAGTCGATCGCGGGCGACGCTGCGGTGTGGGTGACCACCGTCCGTACCATCGCGAGCGCCTGGTCATGCAGGTACGGATTACTCGATATGTCGCCGCCGGGCGGGAGGTTCGCGCGCTCGGTGACCCAGCCGGGGATGTAAAACTCGGGGCTGCGTTGCGCCTTCACGCCAACCGTGAGCAACACTTTCGCATGGTCACGCTCCGCCTCCGCGAGCATCGCATCAATCACGCTGAAGTTGTACACGCCGGGCTGTGGTTCAACCGTCG
>JAFKFP010000186.1 GCA_017308185.1 bacterium
GGCTCCTCGTTCAACTACGGCTTCGGTGCTCACACCGATCTGGAATGGATTGAAGCGGCAGCGGATGTGGTCAACCACGCCAGGATCGCCATGCTCCAGACTCCCGATGGGCACGGGACGCTCGAACTCTTCGAGTACATCCACCCAAGCGCAATCGAGACGGAGCCCACGCGCCCCAACGATATCGGCATGCACCGCGTTGCATTCTCAGTCGACAACATCGACAACGCCCTCGAGATAGCCGCAAGGCATGGCTACGTTCCGCTCCGCGGCGTGGCGACCTACGAGGATGTCTACAAGCTCACCTACCTCCGTGGCCCCAGCGGCATCCTCGTCATGCTCGCCGAGGAACTGAACAAGGCTGGGCGGCCATTCCTGGTGGCTACGGCTCCCTGATGAGCACCTGCGTTGGCTTGAGAAGCTCGGTTGGCGCGTGGGCGTTAATCCCATGGTTACGAGATTGAGGTGGCATCTGCCGTTCCAGATGGAACTTCCTGGCAGTTGGCAGGAAAGCCAGGTGCTGTTCCGCAACTGGTTGGTGTTGGGAACGTCGGCGAACGAAGCCATTGCGATGCAATGCATAGGCCTCGCGCTACCGAGGAACGCGTTGCGTAGCCATATGCTGGGCCGTCCGACCCGATCACTCTGCCGTACATGTGCTCCCATTGCGACAGCGGTTCCCCGCTCGGAGGCCGCGCAGGGTAACCAAAGGCCAAGAGTTCCATGTTACTCGCAGAAGCTGGCGAAAAGGACGCCGACGGCACCGGTACGAAGCTCACCTTCCCGATGACCATCAGTTTGTAGATGCTCGCCCCGTAGACTGTCGCCTCGCCGACGTACGTTGCGGTAATAAGAGTCGCCCCCTGCCCGCACGACGCGGATGATGCGTCGCTGCGCGCCGGCACAACCACCGGCGCCACGGCCTGCGACGGGCCGGCGCCGGGTTTGCCTGCGGAGACCCCGGAAAAAGCAACGGTTGAGCTCCCGCCTACGATGCTCCAGCCAACGCCCGCAGACGCCATCACCACGAACAAGAAGATACCGACGCGCCGCAAGTACCGAGTCACATACCTAAGACGCCCGCCGGTGGCCCGAGGTTCCTGGCCTAATGACCATCGCCATTCGGACGCATCCGGATACATTCACAGTGACGCCCCTTTGCACTTTCGCACTTTTCACTTTCCGCTAACCCTGTAGAATCCGCCCATCCGCACCGAGGAGTCCCGAACCATGAAGGCTGCAATTTTCCACGGCGCTCACGAACCCCTCACCGTCGAAGACGTCGAAATCGATAAGCCCATGGCCCACGAGGTCATCGTAAAGACCATGGCCAGCGGCGTCTGCCACTCCGACCTCCACTTCGTCGATGGCCTGTACAACATGGCCACGCCCGCCATCCTCGGTCATGAAGTCTCGGGCATCGTTGAAGAGGTAGGCAGTCAGGTCTCCTATGTCCAGCCCGGTGACCACGTCATCGGCTGCCTCTCCGTCTTCTGCGGTCATTGCGAACGCTGCCTCGCGGGCGAGCCGTTCCTCTGCCGCAGCCCCGAAGTCCGGCGTGGCCCCGCGGACCCGCCCAAGTACACCTGGAACGGCTCGCGCGTCGGCCAGTTCGCGAACCTCGGCTCCTACGCCGAAAAGATGCTCGTCCACGAGAACACCCTCGTGAAGATAGGCAATGATGTGCCCTTCGAAGTGGCGGCGCTCATCGGCTGCGGCGTCACCACCGGCGTCGGCGCCGCCATGAACACTGCTGAGGTCAAGCCAGGCTCCACGGTTGCCGTCTTCGGCGCCGGCGGCGTCGGGCTGGCGGCTATCCAGGGGGCGCGCATCGCAGGCGCCCGCCAGATCATCGCCGTCGATGTATCCGAGTCGAAGCTGGCGACCGCGAAGGAACTCGGCGCGACGCACATCATCGATGCCTCGGACCGCGATCCCGTTCAAGCTATCCGCGACATGACCGGCGGCGGCGCCGACTACACATTCGAATGCATCGGCCTGAAGAAGACTGCCGAGCAGTGCTTCGAAGCCATCCGCGACGGCGGCCTCGCGACCATCGTCGGGATGATCCCCGTCGGTACGAAGATCGAACTCGATGGCCCCACCTTCCTGCGCGCGAAGAAGATCCAGGGCTGCTCCATGGGTTCGAACCGTTTCCGCACCCACATGCCCCAGTACATCGACCTCTACCAGCAGGGACGCCTCAAGCTCGATGAGATGGTCACCCGCACCGGCCGCCTCGGAGACGTCAACGAAGCGTTCCGCGCCATGAAAGCCGGCGAAGTCGCCCGTACCGTCCTCAAGTTCGACTGAGTCCGGCCTTGGCTCTCGCCCTCTCCTGCCGCAGCGGGAGGAGGGTCGGGGGTGACGGTGCAGGCGATTGAGCCGTTGAGCCCTTGAGCCCGACGCTACCGACGTGGGTCGACACGTTGAAGGCGGCGTGCCTGCCGCGAATAGTCGCCATTGAAGATTTTGGCCTGCGCAGTGTAAATTACCGGCGCGGGGTGTTGTCCAATGAGCAGGCGTTCTCGAATTCTAGCGTTGGCAACTTGCCTCGCTGCGGCAGTTGCTCTGCTCGTTGGCTGTAGCAGCAAGAGCAGTGGTGGCACGGCTACAGCGACGCGATCGAACGGAGACGCGGGATCGACGGCGCCCGCACCTGCGACACCTACCGTCTCGGCGCAAGTGCTCTATCATGCGTTGCTAAACACACCCGTGAACCCGTCAGAACTCCCTTCAGGCGTGTCCAACGCCAAGGTGGGCGACTCACAACCCAGCGACCGCGATCGGCAAAACCATGCAGTGGGGTCAGTCGAAGTTGATCTCGACGGCCCAGACCCGGGGGACGCGATCGGCTACACGATATTCCCATCGGAGAAGGATGCGGCCAGCGCATGGGACGGAGGCAAGCCGCATCCGGACTCAGATACGAAGATTACGAGCACCCAAGTCCCATCCGGGATTGGATACCCGGCCGTCGAGGCTAATGGGTCCATCAAGGGTAAGAACGCATTTGGGCAGCAGGTGAGCAATGGGGGTTCAGTGTGTGCTGCAATCGTCGGGCAGGTAGTCGTCCAGGGCGCGACTATATCTACGGACAACGCGGACAGCGGCAACGTGCCGGCCGCCTGCGCGCTGCTCAAAGCCGGGATCGCGCACTTGCAGACAACCGAATCACACCTCAGCCAATCGGGTGGTGGATGAGCCACGACAGCCGCTCGCAACTCGCAACTCGCAACTCCCACTTCCAACTAGCAACTCGCCACCCCACCCGCTACCCTATGCAAACATCCCCTACGCGAGGTCTCCGTTGGTCGACTAACCAGGCGAACGCGCGAACAAACCCCGGCCGCACTGCTGTGTGCGTCCGCGCGCCCTGGTGAGACCTCTCGCTCCCCCACCACTGGCCCCGTTCGAACGTCCGCCACCCCATCGTCCCGCCCACCCGGGAGCGCACACGATGGAGTCCTCGCATCTTGCATATCGAAAACATCTCGAAAGAGCTCGGCGGACGCACCGTCCTGGACCGCGTCTCGTTCGTCGCCAATCGTGGCCAAGTCACCGGCATCGTCGGCCCCAACGGCAGCGGCAAGACCACGTTGCTGCGCATCATCGCGGGGGACCTCAGCCCCGACGCCGGCTCCATGGAACTCGCGCCCGGCGCCCGCGTCGCGTATCTCGCACAGGGCATCGATCGGCCTCCGGAGACGCCCGTAGGCGAGGTCTTCCTCTCGCTCACCAGCGATGACGCGATCGGTGATCGGGTCGCGGCCCTTGCTGAATCCATCGCCCGAGAACACGATCCCGCTCGCGTCGCCGCCCTCTCCGATGAGTACGATACCCTCCTCGACCGGCTGGCCTCGGCCTCCGCGATGGATTCTAGCACGCTGCGCGCCGGCCTCGGCCTTCGCGACATCCCGCCGGCAACGCCCATCGGGCAGCTCTCCGGCGGCGAGCTCACCAAGCTCGCGCTCATCGAAGCTGCGGCCTCGCTGCCCGACATCCTGCTGCTCGATGAACCCACCAACCACCTGGACCTGGCCGGCGTCGAATGGGTCGAGGACTATCTTCGGGCCTTCGCCGGTGTGGCCGTCGTCGTCTCGCACGACCGCGCACTCCTCGATGCGTGCGCCGATCAGATCGTCGAAATCGACGCCCGCACTGGCCGCGCCGAGGTCTTCGCTGGCGGCTACTCGGCTTACGCCGACGAAAAGGCCCGCCGAGAAGCGGAGGCGTGGGAGCGCTACCGGCGGCAGCAGCGAGAAGAGCGCCGCCTCAAGCAGACCATCTCCGAGATAGAGTCGCGGGCTCGCCACACCGAGAACACCACCATCAATTTTCACTACCGCAAGCGCGCCGCGAAGGTCGCCCGCCGCGCGGTCACGCTGCGCGCCCGCGTCGAACGTGAACTCGTGTCGGCTGACCACGCCGACCGCCCATCAAAGCCGCTCGCGGCTATCGGCGGCAGCTTCCAGGCCGAGTCTCGAAGCGCCGGGCGTCTCGTTGCTACGGACAACCTGGGCCTCGCTGTCGGCGGCCGCGAACTGTTCGTGGGGCTGACGCTCGAAATCCGGCGCGGCGAACGCATCGCATTGGTGGGCCCCAACGGCAGCGGCAAGACTACGCTGTTGCGGGCCATCCTGCGCCACGTCCAGCCTGCCGCCGGCCTGCTGGACGTCAGCGGCTCCGCGAACATCGGCTACCTCCCCCAATCTGAAGACGAACTCGCGTCGCTACTCGGTCCCGCCGAAAGCACGGCCGTCGATGCGCTCCGCCGCCACCAGCCGATGACCGGCGCCGAGGCCGCGAACTTCCTCCATCGCTTTCTGCTCAGCCACGATCAACTCGCTGCGCCGATCGGCCGCATGAGTTTCGGCGAGCGCCGCCGGCTGGCACTCGCGATCCTAGTCGCTGCGGGCAGCAACCTCCTCCTCCTCGACGAGCCCACCAACCACCTCGACGTCCCTTCCCGCTGAGCGTTCGAATCCGCCTTCGCCACCTTCACCGGCGCCGCCCTCGTCGTCCCCCACGACCGCTATTTCATCGAGCGGTTCGCCGAACGCATCGTGGAGCTGGTGTGAGGGTGGAGCCGCACCTAGGCCCTCGTCGCGTAGGGCTCCTTCGACTCGCCCAGTTCGCGCTTGAGCAACTCCAGCGTCGCGCGCTTCGCCTGCTCGACGGTGATTCCAGCGCCTTTCGCCGCGCGCTGGAAGGTGATCTCCGTGATGCTATCGCCGCTCATCGTCGTCATCGTGTTGTTGCAACCGCATTCGTAGCACATGTCTGTGCCTCCTCTATACATTGATCATAGCCGTTCACGACGATGGAAGTCGTGTGCGATTCTTCGCACATATTGCGGTAGCAGACTATCTTCGAAAGGCAGCCTGCATAAGAGACGAACGAGACGTGTGAGAATAATCGCACCTGAGTATTCGCAAGAATCACAACGCGGGCGAAAGAAAGTCCTTGTCAGCGGTAAAGGAACGGACTAAGCCAGAAGGAGAACCATACATCACAGGAGGAAATCGTGAATCACTCAAGGCGGCGTATCTCGGCACTCGCTGCAGCCGCGGTCGCTCTTCTCGTAGGCGGCCTGCTGTTGCTGTCGGTGCCGGCTACGGCCGCGGGACACGACGTGACAGTTCAGAACCTCGCGTATACCCCGGCATCAATCACGGTCCAGGTCGGTGATACCGTCACATGGACGAACCAGGACGCTCTCCCCCATACAGTGACCGCCGATGACGGCTCCTTTGACCAGCCGCTCGCTGCGAGCGGCGGCACGGCTACCATCACATTCAGCAAAGCCGGCACATTCACGTACCATTGCACCATCCATCCATCGATGCACGGTACCGTGGTGGTCGAAGGCCAACAGGCGACGACGCCGGCCGGGTCCGCCACCCCACCCGCAACCACCTCACCCGCGCCCGGGTCATCTGCTACTCCTTCAGTAACGCAGACGCCGAACCAGGCATGCACGCTGACCGTGAAGGATTTCGCCGTGAGGCCCGGCTCGACTTCGGTGACGGTCCCGGATGCGCAGCAGGTTGATGCCGGCTACGTGGTGATCCACGAAAGTACCTCCAGTGGCGGCGTGGGCGCGGTCATCGGCTGGAGTGGGTATCTGCCCGGCGGGAGCAGCAACCACAACCTCGTGGTCAAGGTCGACAGGCCGCTCGTCAACGGTGAGGTGGTCTGGCCGATGTTGCACACCGAAGGCAACGGCAACCACACCTACGATAGCGTCCAGGCTGACCCACCGACCTTCAGCACGAAGTGCGGCAACGCGAAGCTCGGCAACATGGTCACATTCCCGGCCAGGGTCACCGTGAGCAACGCGGCGGCCCCAGAGGCCCCATCAACCGGCAGTGGCGTTGAGTCCAGTTCGGAAGCTGACTCTGCGCTGTTCGTCATCCTTGGCGGCCTCGCCCTCGCAGTTGCGATCGGCTCTGGCGCAATCGTTATGATGCGGCGTCACGACGACTGACGCGCCGTCTCCTCTCCGTGGCCGGGGCGAAGTCTTCTCCGAGGCTTCGCCCCGGTACTTTGTGTGGTGCGAGCGGGCCTCGTTGCCTATAGGTCAGGGGGCAGCCATCAATAGATTCAGGTAGCAGCGGTGGTGGCAAACGTGATTGTATACAATCATCACATGAGGAGCGCATATCCGATGACTGCACCCTGGCTCAGCTTCACCAACCCCGCCGCCCACAACTCTGCCGATGGTCCGGATTACTTCCGCGACGCGTTCCCATACTCGCTCCCGCCGATGGTCCAGTTCGAACGCTCGCCGGTCCCGCTCGAACCTGCTGACAGCATCTGGATCACCGACACCACTTTTCGCGACGGCCAACAAAGCCGTGCTCCCTACTCGGTCGGTCAGATCGTCCACCTGTACGAACTCCTTCACCGCCTCGGCGGTCCACAGGGGATGATCCGGCAGTCTGAGTTCTTTCTGTATACAAAGAAGGACCGCGAAGCCGTCGAACGGTGCCTCGTGCTCGGGCTTGCCTTTCCGCAGGTAACCGGGTGGATTCGTGCCACCATGGCCGACTACCAGCTCGTCCGTGACGCCGGCCTCAAGGAGACCGGCATCCTCACCTCTATCTCCGACTACCACATCTTCAAGAAGCTTGGTTCTACCCGTGAGAAGGTCATCGCGGGATACCTCGAGGTCGTAGATGCGGCGCTTGCCGATGGCGTCATCCCGCGTTGCCATATCGAAGACAGCACCCGCGCCGATTTCCACCACGTCGTCCTCCCGTTCGTGCAGCAACTGATGGAGCGGGGCAAGCAGGCCGGCATCCAGGTGAAGGTCCGCTACCCGGACACGATGGGGGTTGGCGTGAGCGACCCTCATGCGGCCCTGCCGCGCGGCATCCCGCGCCTTACCCACATGCTTCGGCACGAAGCAGGCGTGCCCTCTGAGGCGCTCGAATACCACGGCCAGAACGACCTCAACGCTATCATCCCGAACGCCGTCGCTGCGTGGCTCTATGGGGCCTCTTCCAACAACGGCACGCTGCTGGGTATTGGCGAGCGCAGTGGCAATACGCCGATCGAAGCACTCGTCTTTTGGCTCATCGGCCGCACGGGCGAAACGCACGGCATCGATACCACCGTCATCACCGAGATCGCCGACTACTACCGTGAGATCGGCGAGACGATCGATCAGCGGCTGCCGTTCGTGGGCTCGAATTTCAACGTCACGCGCGCAGGCATCCATGCGGACGGCATGATCAAGGATGAAGAGATCTACAACCCATTCGACACGGGACGGCTGCTGAACCGCCCGCCCGGCGTCGCGATCACTGACAAGAGTGGCGCTGCCGGGCTGCTCATGTGGATGCAGGACCACCGCCCCGATGTCTCCGCCGGCGTCGGCAAGCGCGACCCACGCGTCATGCGACTCCTCGACCTGGTCATGCGCGAGTATGATGGCGGCCGCGTCACCGGCCTCGCGGACGAGGAAGTCGCGCGCATGGTGGACGAGGTGTTCACACCCGCGGGCGTCGCATAAGGGGGCGCGGGGGCCGGGGCGAGCCCCCTCCCCGAATTCGCGGTAACCTGAAGCCACATATGCTGGCCGTCGCGCGCCTTTTGCACCCGCCCATTTCGTCGCAGGCTCTTGTGCGGCATGTCCGGGTAATTGCGCCGTGGCTGCTCGTGATCGGCTATCTGCCGTCGCTCACGTTTCTCGGCCACATTCCGCTTGATTTCAACATCCCCGGGACGTCGCTGTACATCGGCATGCCCGAACTCGGTGCGCCGTTGCATCACGATTTCGCGGCGGCATCGGGCGGCGACCAGGGCTACGACCATGTCCACGAAGAGCACTGCCACACCAATATGGGGTCGTGTTCGGATGCGCCGCTCACCGCGAGCGCGTCCTTCGGGCTCATGGGTTGGGTGATCAGCCTGCTGGGCGCGGCCACGGCCGCCTTCGCACTCACCGGCCACTGGTGGCAGCCGCACTTCAGCCTTTTTGCGCGGCCGCTCACGCCCCCGCCGCGAAGCCCCCGCGTGAGCATCTGATGGAGCAGACGTCATAACATTCGCCGGTCGCGGCGAGTGAGGAATGCGCGGCTGTATTCGCGGCCCCGCACAACCTGAGGTATCCCCATGGCCGGATCCAGGCCTGTCGCACTTGTGGGCGCGCTCGTTGCCGTGCTGGCGCTGGTCAGCGCGAGCAGCAGCGGCTCGCCGGGAGGCGCCGCCGTGCAGGGTGACAGTCTCTACCACGGCATCGTCTCCGCCGAACCAACGCCGCTTCCCGATGCAATCCTCACAGACACATCGGGTCAGCCCTATAACCTGCGCGAACGCGCGGAGGGCAAGCTCACGCTCCTCTACCTGGGCTACACCAACTGCCCGGACATCTGCCCTGCACACATGGCGAACGTCGCTGCCGCCCTCAAGCGGCTGCCCGCCAGCACGGTGCGCCGTATCAACGTGGTGTTCATCACCACGGACCCGGATCGGGACACGCCCGTGGTCATGCGGAAGTGGCTCGATCACTTCGACCCCAATTTCGCCGGGCTCACGAGTTCGCAGGACAACCTCGATGCTGTCCAGCGAGCGCTCGGCCTGAACATCGCCGTGAAGCAGGACACCGCGGACGGCGGCTATACCGTCGGACATGCTGCGGCGGTCCTGGCCTTCACCAGCGATGGCAAATCTCACATCGAATACGCACCGGGGACATCGGTTGATGACCTGGCGCACGACCTTGCACTTCTTACAAAAGGATGGAAGAACCCATGAATCACCTCCGCTTCAAGGCCGCTGTAGCGGTCGGCGCACTCGCCATCGTTGGCGGCTCGATGCTACTCGCCGCGGCCTGCAGCAGCAGCGATAAGGCTGACGCCACGCCCTCGGCGACGGTGGCTGCAACGCAGGCCAACACGCCCGCGTCCGATGCTCCCGCCGTCATCTCGGCAATCAACATCCTCGATAATGCCGGCCTCCACGGGTTCGATCAGTCGATCGCCGGTGGCACCGTGCCGCCTACCGCCCAGAACGTCGTCACGCATCTGCTCGCCATCGTGAAGCTCACACCCTGGCCGGACGCCCTGAAGACCCAGGCCTCGAACATGGCAGGCGTATTCCAGACCTACGTCCAGCAGCTCAACACGAACACGCCGGACATGACGAAGCTCGCCACGGCCTCCCACAACGCCCACGAGGGCGAGCACGACTTCTCGCACGATGTGTGGGACTGGATCTACAGGCAGGCTGGCATGGACACCACAGCGCCATCTGGCGACAGCGACTAGCACGCGGCGCCCTACCCGTCGCCCCTACGCCTTGCGCTCCCCCTTATCCGCATCGCGGGTGAGGGGGAGTGCTTTAGTTCAGCCCTGCTTCCTTTTCGATCTCGTCCAGCACAGCATTTGCGGCGCGATCGCCGCCAGCGATGGAAAAGTGCACGCCATCATTCCCGATGCGCATCTCTTCCAGGGTGCCGCCGGCACCCACCGGGAGATAGCGCGCCCAGTTGCCGTTCGCATCCTGGAACAGCTGGTAGAGCGGCACATAGACCACCCCCGGGTGTTTCGCGGCCTCCTGCTCGTAGATGGCGCTGAGTGTCTTCATGTGGGCATCGAATGTTGACGAGGCCATGATCGGCAGCCCAATCCAAACCACCAATCGGTGCTGCGCCTCCATCAATGACATGACGCCGTCCACGCGCCGCGTGTATTCCGCGATCCACTTGTCGCTGCCAGCTGTCGAATCAAAGGTCGACCCGTCCGGGTTCGTCATCCCCTGCCAGTCGTTGGCGCCCGTGATGAACACCATCACGTCAGGGTTGTCTTCCTTGACGACGCTGTTGATTTCCCCCGGCCAGTTGAAATAGTCCGGCCGCGTAAGCCCGGTCGACACCCGCGAATCCGTTTCGACCTTCATCACACCCGTGCCCCCGGCGAGGCGCGATAGCGATTCGTCAATGGCACTCGACATGGAGTCTCCGCCCGCCCAGATCTGCAGCGGGTGGTCCGCGGTCGGCGTGAAGAGGCGCGGCGCCGGGGTTGGCGTCGGCGAGGGCGTCTCACCGGGTTTCGGCGTGTTGGTGTGGCCGGGCGTCGATGTGCCTGCGGGCGCCCCGCCGTTCGATGGTGGCGGCAGCACGAAATCCTTGTTCTTGTCGTTGTTGCCCAGGGCGCTGTCGAGCCACTTCCGCGGCTGATTGAGACCGGTGATGTGGCTCACGAACTGCACGGGCCGCCACACGTTCATCCAGATGTCGCGCTCTGTACCCAGGGGCTTTGTCGACGCTTCCTTCGCCAGGATGTCCGCGTTGAGCAGCGCGCCTACCACCATGCAGACGAGGACCACTGCCAGCACGGTGCGGATATGCAGACGCCGGCCCCCCGAGGGGTACTGCGATTCCTCCTCGCGACTGCTTCGTGGGCGTTCGGTGATATCTACCATAGTGTGTGGGGCCGATAGTAATCCGCATCGGCCCGCCCTGCCTGGATTCGCAAACCAGCGTACCCCGCGCCCGTGCCCCAGTCATGCAGCGGTCAAGCAGATCGCGACTCTCCGCGAACAACGTCCAACTCGTCAGAACTGGAAGTAGATGAACGGTGCGACGCCTCGCGGGCCCATCGCGTTGATGGTGACCAGCGCGACCGCCAGCGCGGCGCCCTGCATGGCCGGAGACATGCCCGAGAAAGCGGCCCACAGGCGCTGCACCGTGCGCATCGGGATGAATTGCGCTGCGAGGCTCACACCGATCGCCAGCAAGACGGCCGGCGTCACCAATGGCGAGGCCTCGGCGAGCCCCGTGAAGAGCCGCCCGAGCATGTCCATCGCCGCCGTGAACGACTGCGCCCGGAAGAACACCCACGCAAGGCAGACCACATGGAAGGTAATGAACCACTGCACAAAGATCTGTGCAGGGCTCGGCCGTGCCTCGACGCTGCCGATCACCCTTGGCCGGACGCGGTGGAAGTAGCGCTCGATGCACATGCCCACACCATGAATCGTGCCCCAGATGACGAATGTCCAGGCGGCGCCGTGCCAGAGGCCGCCGAGCACCATGGTGATCATGAGGTTGCGCATGGTGAAGATGCGTGAGCCATGGTTGCCACCGACCGGGATGTACAGGTAATCCCGCAGCCAGCGCGATAGGGTCATGTGCCAGCGCCGCCAGAACTCTTGCAGCGACAGGCTTGCGTAGGGCGAATCGAAGTTCTGCGGGAAGCGGAACCCGAGGAGCAGCGCGCAGCCGATCGCGATGTCCGTATAGCCGCTGAAGTCCGCGTAGATCTGGATGGCATAGCCGTAGATGGCGAACAGCACCTCCAGCGAACTGTGCTGGCCCGGTGCGGCGAAGACGGGGTCGACGATGTGAGATGCGAGGTAACTGGAGATCACGACCTTCTTGAAGAGGCCAGCAATGATGAGCCGGAACGCCGTGCCCGATTCGACCCACGTGATCGATGGCCGCTTCGCAATCTGCGGGATGAACTCGCTCGCACGGACAATCGGTCCGGCGATCACATGCGGGAAGAACGAGAGGTACATGGCGAAATCGAGGAAGCTCGCGGGCGCGAACCGGCCGCGCGAAACATCGACGATGTAGCTGATGGCCTGGAACGTGAAAAATGAAATCCCGATCGGTAGCGTGATCTCAAGCACCGGCTCAGAGATATGGATGCCGATATCGCCCAGCATGTTGAAGACTGAGGTGGTGAAGAAGTTGTAGTACTTGAAGAAGCCGAGCACGCCCAGGTTAGCCGCGACGAAGATGCCGAGGAGCGTCTTGTTCGCCGCACTATCCAATCCGTAGCGCTCACGGGCCCAATTGAGCACGTACGCCGCTGCCCAGTTTCCCACCGTCGAACCAGCGATAAGGAACACGAAGCGAGGGTTCCAGTATCCGTAGAAGAACCAGCTCGCCGCGATCAGAAACACCTGCCACCACACTGGCACCAGCCGGATACGCCAGCTGATCCAGTAGACGATGATGAAGAAGATCGCGAAGTTGACCGTGGGGAATAGCATGCGGGCTATAGCACAGTCGACACGGCAGCGCCCCTAGTGTCCAGCACTCGGCAAGGAATCAGTTCGGCTCGCCTCTGCCGGTCTTCACCAGCCGGCTGGGCCCGGTCCGCCCGCTCTTGCGTGGGACATGACGAGTCGCATACTCAGCCATCTGCCGGCGAGACTACGCATCGCGCGAGCCCGAAGTGCGGGCCGGGTTTCCGCCGCAAGCATGGATGAGCGGGCCAGGAAGCGCGATTGCGGGGCTGGGAGTGGCGTGCGCGGATGCCTGGCAACACAGAGTCACGCGCGTTCGAGAGGCGTGAGGCGGCCTCATCCCCAGGCCATCACCGCTCGCCACCCGGTAGTGTACGAGGCTCGTGCCCGTGATTGACGCCTTACACGCCGAGCGCGCGCGCTACCGTCTCGAGTGCTTCGCGTGATTCCTCGGTGGAGCGCAGCATGATGTCCGCCATCTCCGCTATCTCGGGCGGTGTTTCGCGCCCGCCGGAAACCCCGCCGAGCAAGACGTGGACGTTATCTTTTGCGAGCGCCGCGGCAGCGCGAAACATATCCACGTCCGTGGCGTCATCGCCCAGGATGAACATGGAATGCGATCGAAACTGCTTCGCGAGCGCCGTCAGCGCCAGCCCCTTGCCGCTCTGGGCCGAAGGGAGCACTTCGAGCACCATGCGGCCATCGCGGAGGCGCAGCCCTTCCGGCAGGTGCTCGAGCGTGTGCCGCAGCGGAGCTTCGAGTTCTGGTGCTGCCCGGTAATGGAAGGCGGTCGAAATCGCCTTGCGCTCGATGTGCAGGAAGGCGCTCGGGACGGCGGTGATAACGCGCTGCTCGATACCCTCGAGCGCGGCGCTCAGTGCGACCAGGTCGATGGCGGGTAAGAGGTCGCTGTCGCAGCTCGGTTCGAGCCCGTGGCTCCCGACGATCACCACATCGCGCACGGGGACCATGCGGCGTGCCGTGTTGAGATCGCGGCCGGTGATGACGGCGACACGCGCGGCGCTGGTGAGGCGCTCGAGGACAGCGAGCGTCGATTCAGGCACACGTGCATCTGCGGCGCGTTCCTGGATCGGCGCAAGTGTCCCATCGAGGTCAGTGGCTATCAGAAGCGGGCCGCGCGCTGCTGCGAGTGCGCGGAGCCGCTCAATGGCGGCAAGAGTTAGCATGCGGCCTCCAGTCGGGTGAGGAATCCTGTGGCCCACGCATGGGCATCGCGACGCCGGACCGTCTCGATGAGTCTGTCGCTGATGCGACCGGGGCGTCCCGCGAGCGCCGCCTGCAGAGTCTCGCCCATGGCCACGCTGTCGAGTGGATTGACGATGGCCAGCCCGTCGCCAGCGTACCCATCGTAGACCTGCGCGACGCCGGCATCGCGGCCCGTGACGATCACCCCGCGTTTGTCCTGTGCGCGAGCTGCCTGCGCCACCGCTGCCTGGAGCGGCACCAGGTTCATCCCATCGGCAAGCGACGATGTGAAGACGACGTCTGCTTCGCGCTGGAGTGCGACTACTTCGTCCCAGGGAATCGACTCGTGCAGTTGCAGGAATGGCACGCCCAGGGCGGCGGCGGCTTCTTCGGCCTCAACGGCCGCGGTGGCGATGAAGGCATTGAGCTTCTCGTACGCGCGGACTCCCGCGCGCGTGGGCGCGGCGGCGCCAATGTACGTGAAGTGCAAGCCGGCACGATACGCGGAGGCGATGGTGCGAAGCCGTTCCGGAATGCCCTTGGTGTAGTCTGCACGCTCAAGTCCGACTACGACGGGCAGGTCAACGCCGCACATCGCTTCGAAGCGCTCCGAGAGCCGCGCGCGTCCGGCCAACTCTTCGATTTCGGCTGTGTCGATGCTCACGGGGAAGGCCCCCGTCTCAATGCGGCGTACATCCTGCCAGAGCGCCCCGTCGCGCATCACCGCCACATCCAGCGCCGTCGCTGCGCGGCGGAATCGCTCAGCGTCTGCTTCCGTCTGGAATCCGGCCAGGTCCGCCCCAAGAATCCCGCCGACGAAGGCCGCAAAGCGGTCACGGCCCTCTCCCGTGAGGTAGGGCGCGGCGATATCGATATCGGGAAACGGCGTGTGCAAGAAGTAGCCGATACGCCCGTTGTAGCCCCGTTCGCGCAACATCTGTGGCACGAGCGCCAGCTGGTAGTCGTGCACCCAGCACGTTTGGTCTGATGGCGAGGCGCGTAGTGCAGCCTGGGCGAAGGTCGCGTTCACATCGACATAATGCTGCCATGCCGTGCCATCCGGACACTCTGGTGGAGGGAAGTAGCCGGTGACCTCGGGCAGCCGTTCCCGCACAAGGTGTAAGAGTGGCCACAAGAATGCGTTCGACACTCGGGTGTAGTGCCCGTCCCAGGCGTCATCGCCGAAATACAACCGTTGCTGGTGCAGGGGCCCTCGGGCCGTGTCGAGGATCTCGAATCCGTCAGCGTCCGTCCACTCGCGGTCGAAGGCACCCCTCCCGGCCGCTACCCATGTCGTGCCCGCGGCGCCGTCCCAGGGTTCAATGAGCGAGTGCACTGCCGCAACCAACCCGCCGGCGCCCACAGCGGGCGCTGCGGGTACTGAGCGCGGCGTTGTGTGGTCCGAGTACGCGCGGTTGGCAAGCAGAAGCTGGATGCGGGGCGGCACAACTTCGAGTATAACGGCGTGCGGGCCCCCTGACAGGTTTCGCGTCGTACCGGATCACGGGACGCACGCGGAGGACAGTTACGTCAGGCTGCGAGACCGAGCACCATCTGCGCGAGGACGATGAGTCCGATAATCACCACGAGCGGACTGAGATCCAGCATGCCGGTCTGCGGCATGAATCGGCGCACCGGCTCCATGATCGGCTCCGTGATGCGATAGAGCACCTGGTAGACGGAACTCGATTGGTCGATGGGGAGGAAGCTAATCAGCGCACGCGCGACCACGGACCAGATGAGCATCTGGATGAACAGGTAGGTGAATTCGGCAACAT
>JAFKFP010000204.1 GCA_017308185.1 bacterium
GCTTGAATGGGGGCTGCTCGAGTACGCCCCCCATCGCGGCATACGCCAGCTCATCCGCGACCTGAACGAACTGAACCGTACGGTGCCCGCGCTCCACCTGCATGACTGCGATCCCTCCGGCTTCGAATGGATCGACGCAAACGATGCAGAACAGAGCACCCTCACCTTCCTACGCAAAGCCCGGCCCGGCGACGATGTCATCGTCGTCGCGTGCAACTTCACCCCCACCCCGCGCCACAACTATCGCGTGGGCGTACCCTCCGGCGGGTTCTGGGAGGAAGTCCTCAACACCGACGCATCGGCCTACGGCGGGAGCGGGATGGGTAATCTCGGCGGCATTCACGCCAACCCCGTTCCCGGGCACGGGCGAATGCATTCGGTCGTCATGACACTGCCGCCGCTCGCGGTCGTGTTCCTCAAGGGGCGTGCAGCCTGAGCTTTCAAGACCCGCGCGGCGAGGTGCCATCAATGAAGATCCCAGGCCTCATCTACCCGGGCACGCCTTATCCCCTCGGCGCCACGTGGGATGGTAAGGGTGTCAACTTTGCCCTCTTCAGCGAAAGCGCCGAGAAGGTCGAACTTTGCTTGTTCGACCAGGCCTCTGGCGCCCCCGAGGTCTCGCGTGTTGTGCTCACCGAGCAAACAGCGAACGTCTGGCATGCCTATCTGCCCGAAGCACGTCCCGGTCTGCTTTATGGATATCGCGTGTACGGCCCCTATGATCCCGCCAAGGGTTTGCGCTTTAACCCACATAAATTGCTACTCGATCCGTATGCGAAGGCCGTCAGCGGCAGAGTCCAGTGGTCCGACGCCATGTTTGGCTACGTGCCGAGCGGCGACGACGACGCCGATCTTCACATCAACGAGCAGGACAGCGCCCCCGGCATGCCGAAAGGTATCGTGATAGAGCCCGGGTTCTCCTGGGGGCATGACTCGCCCCTCCGTATCCCCTGGCGTGACACCGTGATTTATGAGGCCCACGTCAAAGGCCTCACGCAACTCCACCCCGACATACCCCCCGATATCCGCGGGACCTACGCCGGCGTCGCCCACGAGTCCATCCTTCGCTACCTGTCCAAGCTTGGCGTCACCGCCATCGAGCTCATGCCCGTCCACCACTTCGTGCACGACAAGCGCCTCGTGGACGAAGGCCTCAAGAACTATTGGGGCTACAACTCGCTTAGCTACTTCGCGCTGCATCCCGGCTATGGCGAAACCACCAGCGCCGGCCGCACCGTTAACGAATTCAAGACCATGGTCCGCACCCTTCACGCCCACGGGTTCGAAGTCATCCTCGATGTCGTCTACAACCACACCGCCGAAGGCAACCACCTCGGCCCGACGCTCTCGTTCCGCGGCATCGATAACCCCACCTATTACCGCCTCACCCCCGGCGATGAGCGCCACTACATGGACTTCACCGGCACCGGCAACTCCCTCAACATGCGTAGCCCGATGACCCTTCAGCTCATCATGGATAGCCTTCGCTACTGGGTCACCGAGATGCACGTCGATGGCTTCCGCTTCGACCTCGCATCTACCCTCGCGCGCGAACTCCACGAAGTCGATCGCCTCAGCGCCTTCTTTGATATGATCCACCAGGACCCCATCATCTCCCAGGTGAAGCTCATCGCCGAACCGTGGGACCTTGGCGATGGCGGCTACCAGGTGGGCAACTTCCCCGTGCTGTGGACCGAGTGGAACGGGAAATACCGCGACACCGTGCGGCGATACTGGCGTGGTGACCCGGGCCAGGTCGGTGAGCTCGGCTTCCGCCTTACCGGGAGTAGCGACCTGTACGAGCACTCCGGCCGGCGTCCCTACGCCAGCATCAACTTCGTCACCTGCCACGACGGGTTCACGCTGCATGACCTCGTCAGCTACAACGAAAAACATAACGAGGCGAACGGCGAAGACAACCGCGACGGCACCACCGATAACACCAGCTGGAACAGCGGTGCGGAGGGAGATACCGATGATCCCGCCATCCTTGACCTCCGCGACCGCCGCGCGCGTAACTTCCTCGCAACACTTGTGCTCTCACAGGGCGTCCCGATGCTCCTCTCAGGCGATGAGGTCAACCGAACCCAGGGTGGCAATAACAACGCCTACTGCCAGGACAACGAAATCAGCTGGCTATCGTGGGACCACGACGACCGCGCGAAGGCCATGCTCGATTGGGTCGAGCGTATGTGTGCCTTCCGCCGCGCCCACCCCGTCCTCCGCCGAAGGCGGTTCTTCCAGGGCCGCTCCATCCGCGGCAGCGACACTCGCGACATCATCTGGTACCGCCCCGACGGCCAGGAGATGACCGGCGACGATTGGGGCAACGCCGAAACCCGCGCCTTCGGCTTCGTCCTGTCCGGCGAAGCCGCCGACCTCGTGGATGAGCGCGGCGACGTCATGCACGACCACACCATTGGCGTCAT
>JAFKFP010000205.1 GCA_017308185.1 bacterium
AGCCGTCGCCCGCGAGGCGCTGCGGCTCGCAGCACACAAACTTCCCGTGCCGACCAAGATTGTCGTGCGCGAAGAGTCGGTGGTGTAGCGATGGCAGGCAACGCTGAATCGATGCGCCGCCTCAGTGAGGCGGACCTGAACAAAGAGATCAACGAGGCGTACCGTGCCATGTTCACGCTGCGCTTCCAGCACGCGAGCCGGCAGCTCGTCAATTACCGCGAATTGCGCAACGCCCGCCAGAAGATCGCCCGGCTGCGCACCATCAAGCGCGAGCGCGAACTGGCCGCGCTCACTGAAGAGGAATAGCCAATGCCAGGTCAGCGCGTCATCCAGGGCACCGTCGTGAGCGACAAGATGCAGAAAACCATCGTCGTCTCCGTCGAGCGCAAAAAGAAGCACCGGCTCTACCACAAGGTTGTGTCCGTCACCGAGCGCTACAAGGCGCACGACGAAAACGACCAGTGCCATCGTGGTGACCTCGTCCGCATCCAGGAATGCCGCCCTATCTCGCGCGATAAGCGCTGGCGCGTCATCGAAATCCTGCAGCGCGGCGATGTTGCCGATATCGCTCCCACAGCGATTGGCCGCGAGATCGAGGAGACCACGCAGGTGGCTCCCAAGGCCGAAGTCGCCGCTGACGAGGCTGCGACAGAAGAATCCGCCACGGAGGGACAAGCGTGATCCAGCAGGAGACCCGCCTCAAAGTCGCCGATAACTCCGGCGCACGCTCCATCCTCTGCATCCGGGTACTTGGCGGCAGCCGCCGCCGGTATGCCCGCCCGGGGGACACGATCGTGGCCAGCGTCAAAGTCGCCCAGCCGAACTCGGCCGTGAAAAAGGGCGATGTCGTCAAGGCTGTCGTCGTCCGCGTCGCCAAGGAATACGGCAGGCCGGATGGCTCGTACATCCGCTTCGATGAGAACGCCGCCGTGCTCCTTGGCACCGATGGCGAGAACCCCCGCGGCACACGCATCTTCGGGCCCGTCGCCCGTGAACTGCGCGACCGGAACTTCATGAAGATCGTTTCGCTCGCACCGGAGGTCCTCTAAATGCCAGCGAAAATTCGCCAAGACGACCGCGTGCTCGTGATTGCCGGCAAAGACCGCGGCAAGCGCGGCCAGGTGCGTGCGATGGTCACGAAGACCGACCGTGTGCTGGTCGAGGGTGTGAACATCATCAAGCGGCACCAGCGGGCGCGTAGCCAGGGCCAGTCGTCCCAGATCATCGAGCGCGAGGCGCCGATCCATATCAGCAACGTCATGCTCATCGACCCGAACAACGACAAGCCAACCCGCGTCACCTTCCGGCGGCGTGAGGATGGCAGCCTCGTACGGGTAGGCAAGAGCAGCGGAGAGGACATCGAGTAATGCCCCCGCGGATGAAAGAGATCTACAACACGAACGTACTGCCCGCCCTGCGCGAGCAGTTCAAGTACGACAACGTCATGCAGGTGCCACACCTCACCAAGATCGTCGTCAACATCGGCCTGGGCGAGGCGCTCACCGATGCGAACGCGCTCGATAAAGCGGCCGATGACATTTCGACCATTACGGGCCAGAAGCCGGTAATCACGCGTGCGAAGAAGTCCATCGCGAACTTCCGCCTGCGCGAAGGGAACGCGATCGGCGTCGCCGCCACCATTCGTGGCACCCGCATGTACGAGTTCCTGGATCGGCTCATCACGGCCGCGCTGCCTCGCATCCGTGATTTCCAGGGCTTGAACCCGAACGCGTTCGATGGCCGTGGCAACTACAGCCTCGGCGTCCGTGAGCAGCTCATCTTCCCGGAGATCGAATACGACCGGGTCGACAAAGTACGCGGGATGCAGGTCACCATCGTGACCACCGCCCGCACCGACGAAGAAGGCCGGCGGCTGCTCGAACTCATGGGCATGCCGTTCGCGAAGAACTAAGGAGGGACATCGTGGCATCCAAAGGAATCGTCAATCGCGACAACATGCGCCGCGCCCTCAATGAGAAGTACGCGGGGAAGCGGCTCGAGTTGAAGCGCGAACTCAAGAAGTCCTGGGACGACCCGGCCAAAGTGGCCGATATCTATGACCAGTTGCGCAAGCTGCCGTTGAACAGCAGCCCCACCCGGATCCACAACCGGTGCGTCGTCACGGGCCGTCCGAAGGGCTACATCCGTCGCTTCGGGTTGTCCCGCATCACCTTCCGGGAGATGGCCCACAAAGGCCTCCTGCCCGGCGTCACCAAGTCCAGCTGGTAAGTGCATAAGGCAAACGCCAGAGGGGAAGAAGTATGAGTGTCAGTGACCCTATCGCCGATATGTTGACGCGCATCCGCAACGCGGCCTCGGCCCGCCACGATGCTGTCACCATCCCGGCCTCGCGCATGAAAGTTGCGATCGCCCAGGTCCTCAAGGATGAGGGCTTTATCCGCGACTTCAACGTTGTGCCCGAGGAAGGGGGCTTCAGCGCGTGAGCAAGCCCGGCCTGCGGGTGTACGTGCAGCGCCGTGAAATCCCGCGCGTGTACGGCGGGCTCGGAATCGCCATCCTTTCGACGCCGAAGGGCATCATGACGGGGCAGGAGGCCCGCCGCCAGCAAGTTGGCGGCGAAGTCCTCTGCTACGTCTGGTAGGGAGGAGCACCATGTCGCGCATCGGCCGCCAACCAGTAATCCTCCCCGCCGGAGTCCAGGTAGACATCTCCGATACGAACCACGTCACCGTGAAGGGCCCGAAAGGCCAGCTCGAACGGCAGTTCCCGAAGACGATGACGCTTCGGCGCGACGACGGCCAGGTCGTCGTCGAACGCCCGAACGATGAAGGCAAGCAGCGCGCCCTCCATGGCCTTTCGCGCTCGCTCTTGAACAACATGGTGGTGGGCGTGACCAACGGCTTCACCAAGACGCTCGAAGTGCAGGGCGTCGGTTATCGCGCGCAGCTCCAGGGCAGTGACCTGCAGCTCGCACTGGGTTTTTCGCACCCGGTGTTCGTGAAGCCGCCGCAGGGCATCAGCTTCGCCGTCGAAGGTCCGCGCATCCATGTGCAGGGCATCGATAACGAGCATGTGGGCCAGGTAGCTGCCAACATCCGCAAGCTTCGTCCGCCCGAGCCGTACAAGGGCAAGGGCATCCGCTATCTCGGCGAGCGCGTCCGCCGCAAGGCTGGCAAGGCCGGGAAGGTAGGCAAGTAACATGAGTCGAGCGACACGTACACTCGCCCGCCAGCGCAGGCACGCCCACGTGCGGCGGACCGTAAGCGGCACCACCGAACGGCCCCGGCTGAACGTCTTCCGCAGCGCGAATCACATCTATGCCCAGGTCATCGATGACACGGCCGGCCACACCCTCGCCGCTGCCAGCGATGGCGACAAGGACCTGCTCGCGGGCCTTGCCGGGAAGTCGAAGACGGAGCGGGCCGTGGCGGTCGGCAAGGCCGTGGCCGAACGGGCCCAGGCGAAGGGCGTCACCCTCGTCGTGTTCGACCGCGGGGGATACAAGTACCACGGACGCGTGCAGGCGCTCGCCAATGCTGCCCGCGAAGCCGGATTGGGGTTCTAAATGTCCAATTTTGAACGTAGCCGGGATAGAGACCGTGACCGTGACCGCGATGGGGATGAGCTGACCGAAAAGGTCATCTACATCAACCGCGTGGCCAAGGTGGTGAAAGGCGGACGCCGCTTCAGCTTCACCGCACTCGTGGTTGTCGGGGATGGCCACGGCAGCGTGGGTGTCGGTCTCGGGCGCGCGAACGAAGTGCCAGAGGCGATCCGCAAGGGCTCGACGCTGGCGCGCCGCCAGATGGTCCGCATCCCGATGAAGGGCGGCACCATTGCCCATCCCTTGCTCGCCCGCTTTAGTGCTGCGAAGATCATGATGAAACCTGCCAGCCAGGGTACGGGCGTCATCGCCGGAGGCGCTGTCCGCTCCATTATGGAAGCTGCGGGCGTCACCGATGTCCTCGCCAAGTCCCTCGGCAGCCGAAACCCCGTCAACGTCGCCCGGGCCACCGTGAAGGGCCTCGGCGAGTTGCGCGACCCCGAGAGCACGCGCGCCCATCGGCTCGCTATCGCTCGAGGCGAGGTGTAATCCATGGCAACCTTCCGTGTGACCTACCGCAAGAGCGCCATTGGCTACCGCCAGGACCAGAAGGATACGATCCGGAAGCTCGGCCTGCGCCGCCTTCACCAGACTGTCGAACTCGAAGATACCCCCGTGCACCGCGGCATGGCCGCCAAGGTTTCCCACCTTGTTGATGTACGCGAAGGAAGCGAACAATGACTATCGGCGCACATGAGCTCCGCCCCAACCGCGGCGCCACACACGCCAGGAAGCGTGTCGGCCGCGGCAACGGCAGCGGGCACGGCACCTACGCCGGGAAGGGCCTCAAGGGGCAGCAGTCGCGCAGCGGCAAGAGCCTTCCCTACGGCGCCTTCGAAGGCGGCCAATTCCCAATGTCGCGCAAGTTCCACAGCCTGCGCGGCTTCAACAACAAGTGGCGCGTCCCGTTCCAGCCGATCAACCTGTCGGCCCTCGACCGGTTCCCCGCGGGCTCAACCGTAAGGCCGGAATCGCTGCGCGATGCTGGTCTGCTCAAGCATCTGCGCGAGCCCGTCAAAGTGCTCGGCGATGGCGAACTGACCCATGCCCTCAACGTCCAGGCACACCGCTTTAGCGCCTCGGCAAAGGAAAAGATTGAGGCGGCCGGTGGGACCGCCACGCTGATCGCTGGCGAAGAATCGCCTCCCGAGGC
>JAFKFP010000187.1 GCA_017308185.1 bacterium
CGCGCTACTGCGGCAGGTGAGCAGGGACGATTGCGTTGCACGGTAGATTGGACGTATGCTAAACATGCTGGTGCAAGAAGCGCACGGGAAGAGTGCGGGCCAGTGCGGACATCTAGAGATCTCCAGTATTCCTCAGACCCCTTGAAGCGGCGCCACCTCCAACGGCGCAATATGCGGGTACACGCGTTTGACAACACAGACTGAACTTGACGACACCGTTGCGGAACAGGCCGAGGCACGGCCGTCTGCGCAACACCAACGTAAGCCGAAGAAGCCCCAGGCGGCCCCGCTGAATATCGCGGAGTTGAACGCGATGCACCGGGAAGGCCTAATGGCCGTTGCAGAACAACTTGGCCTCGAAGGCGCAAGTACGCTTCGCAAACAAGACCTGATCTTCCGGCTGCTGCAGACACAGGCCGAGGCGCGAGGAAATGTGTTCTCGGGCGGTTTCCTCGAAGTGAGCGATGACGGTAACTACGGCTTCTTGCGCGGCGAATCGATGCTTCCGGGGCCGCACGACATCTATGTGTCGCAGTCACAGTTGCGTCGTTTCGCCCTGCGTCCGGGAGATTACATTACCGGCCAGGTCCGCCATCCGAAGGACAATGAGAAGTACTACGGCCTGTTGAAGGTCGAGGCCGTGAATGGGATGGACCCCGAGACGGCGAAACGGCGGCCGTACTTCGAGAACCTGACGGCCATCTTCCCCAATGAGCAACTCAAGCTCGAAACAAGCGCCGAGAACCTGACGCACCGGATTATTGACCTCGTGGCGCCCATCGGGCGGGGCCAGCGCGGCCTGATCGTCTCGCCGCCAAAGGCCGGCAAGACGATGCTCCTCAAGAACATCGCAAATGGGATTTCGACGAATCACCCCGACGTGCACCTCATCGTCCTGCTCATCGGCGAGCGGCCGGAGGAAGTTACGGACATGCAGCGCAGCGTGCGCGGGGAGGTCGTGAGCAGCACGTTCGATGAACCGGTCGAAGACCACACGCGTGTCGCGGAGATGGCCCTTGAACGCGCGAAGCGGCTCGTGGAAGAAGGCAAGGACGTGGTGATCCTGCTTGACTCGATCACCCGGCTGACGCGCGCGTACAACCTGGCACTTCCGCCGAGCGGCCGGACACTCTCCGGTGGTGTGGACCCCGTCGCGCTCTACCCGCCGAAGCGTCTTTTCGGTGCAGCGCGGAAGTGCGAGGAGGGCGGCTCTCTCACAATCCTCGCCACGTGCCTGATCGACACCGGCAGCCGCATGGATGAAGTTGTGTTCGAAGAGTTCAAAGGCACCGGGAACCTCGAACTTCGGCTGGACCGCAAGCTTGCGGAGCGGCGTTTCTACCCCGCGATCGACGTGCAGGGGAGTTCCACGCGGCGTGAGGAGTTGCTGCTGGACGAAAAAACTCTCAAGGGTGTCTGGCTTGTGCGCCGGATGACGGCTATGATTTCGCAGAACTCGCCGAACCAGCTCGAGTCAACCGAGAGGTTGCTGGAACGGATGGCCCGGACACATTCAAACGAGGAATTCCTCGCCGGGCTGAAAACCGACTTGTAGGGGGCTCTTTTCGAGGATCCGCATCGCGCCACCCCGCCGGTGGCCGCGGTAGCCGGCGCAAAGGAGAACACGAGCAAGGCCGGGGCAGGCGCCATGCACCTGCGAAGCGAATGGGAGTCGTTTTCATACCGGGCCAGCAATTGTTATGGGCACTCGGGGGAAACGTGCGCGTTCCCATGCGCACGGTAAGCGCAGTGGGCGGTTCGTCGTTCATGCTCTGATTGTGGGGATCGCGGCTGCGGCCGTGGTTTACGGGTTGCGCGTCCCAGGCCAGACGAGCGCGTCATCGAGCGATGTGGTGCCCAGTTTCTCGTTTTCCGGCCTCGCCGGCGCGAATTCCGGCGCCGTTGGATTGGCCGTCTTCCAGCCCGGCCTCACGAACGAAACCCTCGACTCTGTCGCTGTGCAGACAGCGCCGGTGGATATCGCGAGCATTCGTTCGGCGGGGGCAGTAGCACCCTACGCGACGTTTACGACGAGTATCGCGGCCGCAGCAGCCGCCTCGGGTGAAGAGGGCAGTGGCGGGACGATCACGCCGCTCGCCGATATCGTGGATCCCCAGCAGCCGTTCGTCCTGTACACGATCGTCGCCGGCGACACCCCGAGCGGCATTGCCGCCAGGTTCGGCATTTCGCTCCGGACGCTGCTCGATAACAACGTAGAGACGGACAACGGTTCCACCCTCCTCGCCGGCCAGCAGCTTCTCGTGCCGCGGATCGACGGCATCCTCTACAAGGTCAAGCAAGGTGACACCGTCGCGTCGATCCTCAACGGGTACAACGACGTCACCGCAGACGAGGTCATTGCGTACCGTCCGAACGCGATTAGCGACCCGAACAAACTCGTGCAGGGCTCGGAACTCCTACTGCCCAACGCAACGATCAAGCCGCCGCCACCACCGCCACCTCCGCCGCCGCCTGCCCCGGCCACGCCCGCGCCCGCGGCGCCGTCATCGGGCGGTGGGGCCACGAGCGGCAGCGGGCCAAAGCCCGGCGGCAACGGGATCTTCCACTACCCGCTTTCCCAGTGGCACGGGGTGAGCCAGGTATTCGGTTCCGCACGCGGGAGCGGCAGCTACCACACCGGCATCGACCTCGACCTGTGGGGCCTGTCACACTCGCCGGTCTACGCGGCATGCTCGGGCACGGTGGTCGATACCGAGTACCTGACGTACGGCTATGGCTACCACATCATCGTCGATTGTGGCGGCGGCTATTCAACGCTCTACGGGCACCTGAGCCAGATCCTCGTTACGACGGGCCAGCAGGTCACGTGGGGGACGCAAATCGGCGTCTCAGGTCTGACCGGCTACACGACGGGTGAGCATCTCCACTTCGAGATCCGCGTCAATAACGTACCCGTGAACCCCGCGAACTACCTGGATTTCGGGTACATCGAACCCGACGCCTATGAATGGCTCCCCTAGCAGGCGCGACGAGATATGAGGTATGCCTCACCATCTATAGGCGCTTTGGTGGCGCCTGGTAGGCGACCACGTATCTAGCTACCCGCGATTTAAAGGTTAGTTACCCGGCCGTGTGCGCGGTTAGGGGCGGGTAGCGTTCGAGTACGGCACACTGAGGACATGGCAGGGCGATCCAGGACGGATGGCACGAACGGTACTCGCGACGGCCGCGTGACATCTGGCCGGGTGGGGCGTTCGATACGACCGGCAGCACTCGTGGGACGCGCGGCCGCACGTTGGGCTTCGACCTATGTCGGGCGGAAGGATGGCCGCCAGCAGCGTCGCGAGCAGTTCATCATGCGGACCGCCGATGATGTCACTCGCACAATGGGCGAGATGAAGGGCGCCGTCATGAAAGTCGGCCAGATCCTCTCGCTCATGACAGGAGTGCTGCCGGATGAGATGGCGGGCCAACTTGCCAGCCTCCAGGCGAATGCTCCGCCAATGGCGTACAACCTCGTGGAAGACGTGTTTCACGAGGCCTATGGCATGCCGCCCGGCAAAGTCTTCCGGCGGTTCGAGAAGACGCCGTTCGCAGCCGCTTCCATCGGGCAGGTGCACCGCGCGGAACTCGCCGATGGCACGCAACTTGCCGTGAAGGTGCAGTATCCCGGGGTGCGAGAGGCGATCGATCATGACCTTGCCAATGTGGGGATGATGCTCGGCATATCGGGGTTGGTGGCTCGCGGGCTCAACGTCGCGCAGTTGACGCACGACCTGAACGAAGGCATACGGGGTGAACTCGACTATCTCCGCGAGGCGCAGTGGCAGCAGCGCTTCTTCGACATCTTCGAAAGCCACCCGTTCATTCGCGTGCCGCGCGTCTTCCACGAACTCACCACGACGACCGTGCTCGTGCAGGAATACCTGCCGGGTAAGCCATTTTCGCATGCAAAGACGCTGCCGCAGACGGAACGCGACCGTATTGGTGAGATCATCTACCGGTTCTGCTTCGGGAGCCTCTACCGGCACGGTCTATTCCACGGTGACCCGCACCCCGGCAATTATGTCCTGCTCGATGATGGCGCTGTTGGGTTTGTGGACTACGGTTGCGTGGCCGAATTCGGCTCCGCTACCCTGGCCGGCTTCAAGCGAATCATCAGAGCGCTGTTGGCCGGCGACCACGAGGCGTGGCGCACGGCAACTGAAGACATCGGTATCCTGCTGCCGAACGCACCGTTCTCAACCGAGGATCTCTACGACCACATGCACTGGTACTGGGCCCCTATTTTGGCCGGGCAGGTGGAGTTCACACCCGAACTCGCAGGAGAGATGGTCCGGCGGAACACACAGACAACCGGCCCGGGAGGACAGATCAACAGGCACTGCAACGTACCCGACGGGATGGTGTTCCTGACGCGGATCAACTTCGGGTTGGCGGGGCTCTTCGCGGGCACCACCATGCACATCGCTCGGAGCGCTGTCAGCCTCAGCCTCCGGTGGATGCGGAGTGTGATCGTTGGATGAGGTGTGAGGCATGAGCGCGGCCGGCACGGCAACGATCGCATCGATGAGCGATGCACTCACGTCGCGGCGCGCGCCATTCGTGCTGAGCATCGGGGTGACCGCGGTTGGTTTCGCGGCGATCTTCGTGCGCCTGGCGGATGAGGCATCGCCGCTCACAGAAGCGGCTTACCGGATGCTCATTGGCGCCGGAGTTCTCGCGGCGTACAGCGCGGTGCAACTGGCGCGGGGACGTGATGTGCTGCCGCGGCGACGGGAACAATGGGTAATCGCGGGATTCATCGGGGTGCTGCTCGCGGGGCATTTCTGGAGCTGGTTTGCGTCGCTCGATCGCACATCGGTAGGGAGCAGCGTGGTGATCGTGGCGATGCAGCCGCTCCTGGCGGGCCTGCTCGGTGTCATCTTCCTCAGGGAGTGGCCGGCCCAGAACGAGGTGTGGGGCGTGGCGCTCGCCGCAGTTGGGCTCGCGGTCATCGGCGGGCGTGACCTCGTGGCCGGCGGCACAGGCGAACTGGCGGGTGATGGCCTGGCCCTGCTCGGGGCGTTGCTGGCGTCAGGCTACCTCGTGGGCGGGCGGAAGTTGCGCGGAGACATGAGCGCGGCCATGTGCTCAAGCCTGTCATATACCGTGGCCGCGGCAGCGTTGTGGATGCTCTGCGGCATCCTGCAACCGCAGATCGGCGGGTTCGCACTTGATACATGGAGCTACTTGCTGCTGCTCGGGCTGGTGCCCCAGGTCATCGGACATACATCACTCAACTGGGCACTCGGCCACTACCGGGCCGTGACCGTAAGCCTGGCGATCATCGGTGAGCCAATTATTGCTACGGCGCTCGCCATTCCTATACTCGGAGAGTGGCCGACGACGGGCGTCATAGTGGGCGGGCCGCTCATCCTGCTCGGCATAGCAGTGGGAATGGGCATCGGGAGCCGTCAACGCGGACGGCGCGTCGTGGCCGCCGTGGTGCAGCAAGGAGTCTCAGAATGAAGGTGTTGCTGCTGGGTGCGAACGGACAATTGGGTTCGGACATACGCAGGTTGTGGCACGACGACGGGATCGAACTCGTGAGCGCGACTCGGGCTGACGCGGATGTTACGGACGGAGCGGTCGTGGCGGCGCTTGTCGGTCGTCTACAGCCCGATGTCGTTATCAATACGACTGCATTCCACAATCTGCCAATCGCTGAATCGGACCCGGAGACCTGCCTTCGCGTGAACGTAGTGGGGGGCTGGAATGTAGCTCGGGCAGCGGCTGCGGCGGGCGCGGCGATGGTGCAGATCAGCACCGATTATGTGTTCGACGGCGAGCGCCGCGAACCGTACAGCGAAGAGTGTGCCCGGCGAGCGCTCAATGTCTACGGGGCAGCGAAGATCGCTACCGAGGACGTCGTCCGGCAGATGAACCCGGATTGCCTTGTCGTACGGGTTTCAGGCCTGTACGGGCTTGCGGGGTCGGCGGGGAAAGGCGGCAACTTCGTGGAGACGATGCTCCGGCTCGCGGCGGGGGGTCAGCCGCTGCGCGTGGTTGCCGACCAGGTGACGGCGCCCACGAACACCGCCGCCATCGCAGAAGGATTGCTGCCACTCGTGCGCGATGGGATGCGCGGGGTCGTGCACCTTGCAGCGGATGGCGAGTGCAGCTGGCACGAGTTCGCGGCGGCGATTTTCGAAATCAGCCGGCTGTCCCCCGAGTTTCAGGCGGTCACGACGGAGGAGTTCGGCGGGCCGGTACGGCGGCCGCTGTACAGTGTGTTGGGTTCGGAGCGCGTGGCACGGCTGGGGCACTGGCGGGATGGGCTGGAGCGATACATGGCGGAGCGGACAACACGCTGGCACCGGCGGCGATCAGCAGGAACGCGTGTGACAAAACGCGAGACGCCTGGCTAAGAGCGCGGATGGCGGCGGTCGGCGAGATGCTCAGTAGCGGCCGGGGGTGAGGTAGTACATGTGCGGGTCGAGCCTGCGCAAGAGGTCCAATTCATCGATTGTGGGCGGCGCGACTTCGCGAATGGTGTCGGCGAGGCGCAGTGGCCACGGGATCATGGATGCGATGATATCGGCGTCGAATCCGGGGAAGACGGCTTCGAGGACGAGTTCGCAGGAGCCGTCCGAGCCATCGGTCGTGTCGTAGCCGAAGACGCCCATCGTGGAGACGATCGTGTTCGGGCCTTGCGGATCGAGTCCCGCCCGAAGCCGGGCACCAGGACCATCGATGTAACCGGGCGAGGTGATGAAGTCGACGCGTTCGACCCAACGGCGCGGCTCTTGCGGCATGAGGACGAAGATGCGGGGAGCGAGGCAGGCGATCTCGGTGTTGCCGCCCGTGCCGGCAAGGCGGCGCGCCGGAGCGCGATAGTCGCCCATCACCAGCGTGTTCACGTTGCCGAAGCGGTCGACCTGGGCGCCGGTGAGGTAGCCGAAATCGACATTTTGGCCCATGAGCGCGGTACCCAGCACGTCGACCATGTCAGATACGCCGGCCGCGCCGTGGTTCAGGATGAGGTCGTGGATGCCCATCGAGGAGCGCGCGAGGCGGGAGACATCAGGCGCCCAATCGAAGACACCGACCTCCGTGCAGATGACGAGTTCAGGATGGTGCATGCACTTGGCGAGGACGCCCGAGAGCACGGGCAAGCCGAGGCCGAGGACGGCGACGCCGGTATCGGGCATGAGGCGGGCACCCTCGACGCACATGAGTTCGGGCAGCGTGTAGTCGGTGGCGGCTTCTACCATGGCGGCTCTCCCTGGCGCAGCGGCAGGTTCAGGGTACGCGAGTACCCGTAATCGACGGGCACTTTCGGGATGACGTGCTCCTGGATCGCGATGGCTTCGAATGCGTCATCGCCGATGAGTTCCCGTACCTTCGCGATGTAGGTGCCGGAGTCTCGCATGCCGTCGATCCATTCCTCACGAAATTTGGCGAAACCCTCGAAGGAGTTGAGGCCAGCCGCGAGGGCGCGGCCGATGAACGCGTAATCGAAGTCGTAGTAGCCTGCGAGGCCACCCGGGTGCGCGCCGTAGGGCCAGTGCACGACTGCGCTCACCTTGAAGCCGTGCAGGACGGTGCGGCCGGGGTCGGAGCGGACGACTTCGCGGTCGACGATCTCCTCGCCGGTGACGATGACCTTGCGGCCTGCCCAGAGCCCCCAGCGGGCATCGCCCATGTGGCCCCACATCTGGATGTTGCCATCGGCGTCCGCGCGCTGGGCGTGCATGATGACAACATCGGGGCGAATCGACGGCAGGAGCACGACCTTTTCGCCATCGAAGGGCGACTCCATTTCGTGGATTCGTTTGTAGCCGGGGATGCTGCCAGGGTGGTCATCGAGCGCGGGGCTAAGGTAATCGGTGCCGAGGAAGGTGCGCGTCGGGACGAACGGGACGCCGAGCGCGCCGCCCATGAGCATGAGGGCGATGGCCTGGTTGCTGTAGTCCTCGTATTGAAGTTCGCCCGAATCCATGAGCGAGGTGAAATCGCCAGGGCGGAGTGCGCCCGACATGTAGCCGCTGCGGATGCGGCGGCACGCGCCGGCCATGACGAGTTCGGTGCCGGGCCAGACGACCGACGAGCCGACGACTTCAAGATTCTTCTTGCCCTGCCGCACGATCTCGTGCGTGAGCGCGAACGGGACGCAGAGGTAGCCGGCGTAGATGGTGTCGCCATCATCGACGAAGCGGGAGACGGCGTCTTCGAGGGACATGAGTTTGGAGGACATCGCCGTGGAGTCTACGCGATTAAGTCCCGAGAGCCGAGTGGCGAGAGCCGAGTCCCGAGTGTCGCGGTAATCGCTACGCCTTCCGCCGCCGCGCATATCCAAGGGTCACGACGAGAAGCCCAACCAGCATTGCCGCTCCCCCGGCTGCTTCAGCTTCGCCTGACGAGAAGGCCTCCCGCGACTCCCCTGAGCCTGTGTCGGGCGGTGCTGGCGTGTTGTTACTTCCGGCGGTTGGCGAAGCGCCGGCCGGCGGCGTTGGGAGCGGGTTCGCCGCACGAGCTGCCTGAATCTGGGGCACCAGGTCTTCGTGTAACGCGGTCGCACCCGCCTTCCAGTCGACGGAGTTCACGTCAGGGAGCCCGAGCTGTGTTACGAGATCATCGAAACCGGTGCAGGCATCATCAATCGCCATTGCGAGGGCGGTGACTTCGGGCTGGATGTCATCAAACAGTGCGAGATTGCCCGCTGCCTCATGTGCCTTTTGGCACGAGATAGTACCACCATCGTGTAGCGATTGGGGCGAATTGTCCTCCAGGCATGGCTGACCAGCGACGCACGTAGAGGGACCGGCAATCCGATTCAAAATGTCGTCGACGTTGTTCGCCTCGAAAATGAGTTCGCTGACCGCCTGGCTATAGGTCAACGATGGAGTTGGGGTGGTGTCTGCAACGGCTGGCGCGGTACTGCCCGCCACCACCACCGTTGCAACAAGAACGGTTGCAGCGAATATCTTGAACATTTGTGCACCTCCGTCAGGTCCGCGCGCACGATTTGCCCGCCGGATCGACGCTACCCCCCCCGAAATGGTATCAACACATTACCGGCCATGTTTTACATGCTTGACCGTGAGGCTTTGCGCTACAGCTTTTCGACGCGAAGCTGGTAGCCTTCGGCGCCGGTGATGCGGACGTGGTCGCCGATGGCGGCGGCGCCGGATTCGAGGCGGGCGCGCCAACGTTCGCCCGCAATGAAGACGTAGCCCTCGGGCGCGAGTTCGGTGCGGGCGATGGCTTCCTTCCCGATGAGTGCGGCGGTGCCCATGATGGCGGATGTGCGTCGGACCTGCCGAATGGTCCAGAGTGCATCGATGATAGCGGCGACGAGCGCAACACCGAAGAGCGGCCAGACGATATCGGCGGGGAGCAATCCGAAGGCGCCCGCGATGAGGAGGCCCATGGTGATGAGCCATGGCAGCATATGGCGAGGATATCACCACGAATGTTGCGGAGAGGTTATCCGCCCTGGTTCAGGAGCACGGGATCGAACCCAAGCATGCCGCGCAAGAGGTTGATCTCGCCGCGGTGCCCATTCAGATGGATGACGAGATGGAGGTTGATGGATTCGCCGATCGTCTCCGTCTTGTCACGGAGCTTGATTTCGCGCGTGAGGCCGGCATCATCGAGGCCGTCGAGGAACGCCGACGACAGGGACGCTACTTTCGCCTGGTATTCCTGAAACGCCGGGAGATCCGTGATGCGCACGGCGCGTGCCTCTTCGTTCGACTGGCCGGTGCCGAAGCCCTGGGCGGGCAGGCCGGTCTTCGCGGCCCAGCCTCCGGTATCCCACTCGGCAGGCTTCTGCTGGAAGAGCTGCTGGAAGAAGAGGTCTTCGATGCGGGCGCCGTGCCACATGCACCAGGCGATGGAGTGCGATTGGCCCTCGGGCACAAAGTGCAGCTGTTCGTCGGAGAGGCCTTCGGGCGCGCCGCGGAAGCCTCGATGGATAAAGTCGAGCGTGGTCTTCATGAAGTCAGTAGCAGCCGGCATGGCATCCTCCCCGGGTAGGTTGAGTAGGACTATACCGTTAACCAATCGCCGGGGCAGAAAGCGCGGCAGGTCCGCGATTCAGGCCGTTGCCATGGCGGCGAGATCGGCGGCGGTGAGGCTGCGCGGTGAACGTTTGCCTGCGACCACCTCCGCAGCGAGGGTGCGGACGAGCGTGTTGCGCGGGGTGGGGACGGCGTGGAGCGCGCCAAGCAGCGCGATCTCGCCATTCAGGTAGTCCACTTCGGTTGTTGAGTTGCCGCGCATGAGGCCCTGGAGCGTGGAACTGCCCGACCGCGGGCGTCCTTCGACGGGCGTGTGTGCATAGTGGCTCGTGACCCGTTCCTGGTACTCGGACATCGACATCGCATCGATGCCGGCAGCGATGTAGCACGCCTCACCTTCCTCGCGCAGGCTGGCCGCGAATGCCCCAAGCTCCCCTGTATTGCCCCAGGCAGTCTCAGGCACGAGCAGTTCGAGGGCGTTCCCCAGGTTGAGCAGCAGCTTGCGATACTTGAACCGCATCGGCTCCGGGTCAGCGATCGATGTGAAGTGCGCAGCATTAAGGGCGTTGCACAACGCCTCAATGGTGTCGTCGGCGCCGCCGGGATAGCGGCCGGCATGAAGCGCGCCCGACAGCGGCGCACCGGAAGCGATGACTTCGCCGGGCTCGAGAAAGGTAGCCGGCAGGGCAACCAACATGGCGTACACATGGCTGAAGCGGCGCGCGGCCATTCGCTCGTTTTCAACACCGTTCTGGGCGCAAACGACGGGGATACCAGGGCCGGCCACCGCTTCGAGGTCTGCCAGAGCCGCCGCCGTGTCCTGCGTCTTCATCGTGAGTATCACCACATCGTCCCGGCCAAGATGCATCTCGGCGGGCGAGGCAAAGGCCGGGAGTTCGAGGTGGTGATTGCCGTCGGGTGTCTTGAGGGTCAGTCCCCGCGATTGGAGGGCATCGAGTTGGGCGCCGCGTGCGATGAGGGCAACTTCGCGACCGGCGAGTGCGAGCCTCGCACCGATTGTGCAGCCGATGCCGCCTGCTCCGTAGATGATGTAACGCATGGTGGCGAGCGTAGCAGGTCGCCCTGCAAGCAGGTAGCGGTTGCTTCGGGCCGGCTACGAACGTGAGCTGGCGGGGCCATCCGGGTTGCCATCAGGCGCGTCGGGCCGCGCGATGGCCCAGATGCCCGTGCCAACGAGTTGCAGAATGACGAACCCAATGCCGCCAAACAGCACGAAATCACCAAGGCTGTAGATGTTCGTGCCATAGCCGGGGAGCGTCACGGTGTAGCGGTCGGCGAGCCACGGGAAGGTGATGTCGTCTGCGTTGAGGACGATATCCTTGCCGCTGCTAAGCTGACGTCCGATATCTTCGCGGGTAATCTCGGGGAAGGCTCCAGAATCGTGGACCACCTCGTACGAGACGGGCATGAGTCCACCATGGAAGATCATCGGGATGAGATTGAGCGCGATGCCCGCGGCGATGAGCCAGGCGCCGAAGTAACGGCGGTAGCGCAACGCGATGAGCATGAGGAGGGCGGTGGTGACAAGAAAAATAGCGCGCCGGGCAACACCGGGCGCGCCATCGAGAGCGAACGTTCGAATAGCGATCTGTTGAAGGACAAAGAGCGCTATTGCAGTAAGGAGCCACGCGCTTTCGCTGAGCGTCCCCGTGCGGCCGCGCGACGCGGAGTCGTGTTGGCCGTCAGCAGGCACTTCGGGCGGAACGCTTCGAAAGGCTTACCAGGACTGAATCGGGGCGGCGCCAGCGAGCACGACGACGGCGAGAGCGGCGATGGTGAGCAGAGCAGGAATGAAGCGGGCCATGGATGAATCCCTCCGGGTAACTACTGGTGTTGTAATGAAGATACCCTCAGGGTTCTCGCGAAATTCTCGCGATAACGAAGCTTACGCGTAAAGATGGGGGGAAACCCGTAAGGAATGCAAGAGGGATCGCCACACTTTTTCGCATTCTGATGCGACACCCGCCCCTCGCGAAGCTGAACGGGTGTCCAAAGCACGCGCGAAAAGGCCCCGTGAGGGTTCGAAACCAGGAGAGTGGGCGGAGCCGCGAGCGCGGGCGTTACAACACCGGCGGCCTAGCTGGCGAGTGCGCCTGCTGCAATCTGGGCGCGCAGTTTCGCGAAGCGCTCAGGCAGATGCTCGCCGTATTCGGCCTCGTAGCTCCGGCGATAGTTGTCGAGGAATGCGAGGGCGGCGGCAGAATGCCCGGCCCGTGTCCTGAATGCGGCCAGTTGATAAGCAGCTTCCTCGTTGAAGGGGCTCTCGTCCAGGATGCGCTCGATGCAGTCGGCTGCGGCAGAGAACTCGCCGCGGCCAGCGTGATAGCCGGCGAGGATGGCGAGGGCCCGATGTGCGCGCCCGGCGAGCCGGTCCCGAATGGTGGCCGCCCACTCCGAATAGAACGCATCTGCGAACGGTCCCTGGTACAGGTTGAGCGCCTGCTCGTATGCAGCGGAGCGCTCGGCAGAGCCGGCCGGTAGGGCCTCGGCGGTGTCGAGCGCGGACTCGTAACCTTCGACGTCCCAGGTGAACATCCCTTCCGGGTTGAGCTGGTAGCCGCCATCGCGCTTGACGATGCTGTCCTGGTAGAGGGCGCGCCGGACACGATAGAGATTGGAGTGGAAGGCGCTGTTGCACTTCTCGCGCGGGAGATCGGGGTAGAGGAGTTCGACCGCTTCTTCCTTGCGGAGGCCCGCGTTGCGGTGTGACAGGAAGAGGTAGAAGAGTTCTTTGGCGCGAGCACTGGCCCACGCTTCCTCGTTCACCTCGCGGCCGCCGACCGACACTGACAGCCGGCCGAGACTGGTCGCAACGACGTTGGGGTACTTGCCCTGCTCGGCCGCAGGTTCGCTCTCCTCGGGAGTGAGATCGAAAGCGTGGCGTTCGATGTAATCGCGGAACGCCTGCCCGGCGAGGTTTCGGGACGCCGCCCACTGCGCGAACATGGGGTTCTCGCGGATCAGCGGCATCAGGGCGGACACCATCCAGCTCTCACCGATGAGCGCCTGCAGGTCACGTAGCGACTGCTGCGCGTCTGCCCGGCGGCCGGCACGGAACTGGCACAGGGCCAATCGGTACTGCGCGAGCGCGATGCTGCTGCGGCTATCGATGTCTTCGAAGAGGCGGCGTGCGTCGGTGGCGAGGGTGATCGCATCGTCGTGGCGGCTGCCGGCTGAATCCACGGCCGCCTGCTGAAGCTTGCACGTGGCGAGTTCGAACGCGTTGCCGGCCGCGGCCGCGACGAGCAGTGCCCGGCGCGCGAAGAAGTCGGCCTGCTGCAGATCGCCAAGGCCGGCCAGCGCGGCGGAAAGTCCCGCGATTGAGAGTGAGGCGAGCGTCTGATCAGGCGTGTATTCGGCGCACAGCGCTATCGCCTGTTCGTAACGTTCGCGAGCACGGTCCCAGCGCCCAAGCGCCAGTTCGGCATCGCCAAGGGACGCGGTAGCGTACGCCTCGTTACGGCGGTTCTCACACTGGATGCCCTCTGTGCGCGCCTCTTCAAGAACAATCACTGCGCTTTCGAAATCGCCGACTTGCAGATAAGCCATCCCGAGGTTGTTCAGCGTCCAGCCGATGTTGGAGCTGTGGCCTATACCCCGCCAGCCATCGACCGCCCGGACGAGCGTTGAAACGGCTGCCGGGCCATCGCCCTGCATCGTGTGGAGTTGCCCCAGCGTAGAAGTAGCGAGCAGTTCGAGGACGCGTGCACCGGACAGGCGCGCCTGGCGCGCCGTCGCCCGGAGAAGCTGTTCGGCACGGGCGAGATCGTTATCAACCGAGAGTGAAATCTCGGCCTCGTGGTAGTTGAGTTCCGATAGAAGGAGTGAGTTCTCGCAGTCCACCGCGCGCACACTGTTGAACGCTTCACGCATTTCGTCGCGGTCGCCCGATAGGCGGAGAGCACGGACGCGCGCAAGGAGCGCGTGAAGCCGCGCGGCACCGGTGACTGACGGGTCGCCGAGGAGCGCGTCAGCGGAATCAAGCGCCTCGGCGGATGACCCTATGTGTGCCTGGACGCGCGCTCGGAGAGCAGCGAGGAGGTCATGCCGTTCGATAACGTCCACGGGGATGGCCTTCGTGGCGTGCCAGAGCAACGCGAACGAGCCCCGTTGAAGCAGTTCCGGCCCGTGCGCCTCAATGATGTGGGCGAGTTCTTCAAACTGGTGCGTGCTGAGCGCGAATTCGAGCCCGTCGGCTACTCGTCCGTCGCGCTCGAAGTGGGCGACAGTCTCGTGGACCGCGGCCGCGAATTCGGCCGGCCTTTCGCGCTCGAAGCTCTCGAGCAGAAATGCACGGAAGAGAGGGTTGAGGCGAGACTCCCCGTCGCCCAGCCCTTCCACGAGAAAGTCGTGCGCGGCGAGCCAATCGACGAGGGGCCGGAAGCTGGATTCGTGGCCGCGCGGGGCAGAACGAAGGTCAAGTGTTGGCGGGACGCTGGCAGCGAGCAGCACCGGGCGAAGCGGCTCGGGGACGCTGCCCCAGACCTGGCCGGTGAGGAACCGCTCCCATGCCGCGCTCTGGATGGGGCTGCGCGGTCCTGCACCCGCAAGTGCGCCGGAAAGCGTTGCTATGACCGCAATCGGCCACCCATGGGTGCCCGACAGGACAGCTCGGGCATCGGCGCCGCTGTCGTGTTGCTTGCAGAGCGACTCGACCTCGTCGAGGGTGAAGGCCAGGTCCGCAGCATCGAGGAGCGTGATGTCGCCAGTTACGAGGCAGGCATCGAGGCTTACGAGATCGGGCAATGCGCGGCCGGAGAGGATGACTTCGAAGCCATCCGGGAGGGACTCGGTCAGCCAGCCAAGCAGATCGAGGGCGTCGACATCTTCGTTCAGTTCGTGGACGTTATCGATGACGAGGAGGATCGGCTCATCCGAATCCGCCGCTTGAGCGACCAGCGCGCCAAGGTAGGCACGAAGGTCACCTGCCCGCCCAACAGACGATGGCGGTGAGGCATTCTCCTCGCCCAGGAGCGCCGCCGCGAGTTGGCTGGCGAACACTTCTGGCACGCAAGAGGCAGAGTCGAGCGTGAGCCAGCGGGTGGAGTAATCGACGTCTCCCACGAAATCGGCGAGGAGCGACGTCTTGCCGTAACCGGCGGGGGCGTGGAGCACGGTGATTCCACCACCCATCGCCTGGTGCAGGCGCGCGAGAAGCGCGCTCCTGCGTAACGCGGAGCGGCGCGCGCGCGGCGGGCGGTAGCGGCCCACCGGACGCGAAGAGATGGGCCGGTCGCAGTCCGACACCTTCATTAGGCATGAGTGTACACGTAAACGCGGGTATGACCAGTATTCCGGGTGCGGCGTGCGAGAGATTTTGGAAGATCAGCGGGCGTAAACCCGTCGCAAAAGTATCGCGTAGGCCCCTGCTGCGATGGTGTCTTAGCAGAACCGCAATGTTATGGTCGCCGCACGGATTGCACGAGGTGGGATGTGACTCGTTTCGAACATATGGGAAGTGAATTGTGGCGCGGGCGGCGGTGGACGCCGCTGCTGGTCGCTCTGCTGGGGCTGGCGGCCATCGCTGCCGCGGCGGGCCTGGCGTGGCGTGGTGGCGATGCGCGGGCACAGGCATCGGGCTGCCCGGCCCACGCGAACACCGCGGAAGAGATGGACTTTCTCACACAACTACAGGCCTGGCGTGATACGCACATACCGGGCTCGCTCCCATTGATTCGGTCGGCGAACCTTAACGCGGCGGCCGCTGGCTATGCGCAATTCCTCGCCAACACGCCCGGTGCAGCGGGCCACTACGCTGATGGTTCGAACTGGGGGAACCGAGCGCTCGCCTGCGGGTTCAGCTCAACCCACCCGGGCGATGGGTACGCCTATCCAGCTGCTGCGGGCGGCGAAGGGCTGGCGGTGGTGGAGGCGTCGTTTCAGGTATCCGTCGATCCTTCACACGCGCTGACGACAATGGCTGCGGAGAACGGCGGAGGCATCTGGGTGCCTTCAAGTGTTGGCCCCCCGGTGATCTGCGTGGGTGTGGCTAAAGCTGTGAACGCTGCCGGCACAAAGGTGGCGTGGGTTGCCGAGATCTTCGGGAGCACGGGCGGTACGTGCGACGGCGCGAATCCGCCTACTGCAGTGCCGAGCGGAACCACAACTTCGACGACCTCGACTGCGTCACCGTCTGCCTCGGCCAGCGCGTCCGCCAGCGCGACTGCGAGCACCACTTCCACCGCAACGCCGTCTCCGACCCCATCGCCGACGCCATCGCCAACCCCGACACCGGTCATTTACCGGGCCTGGGCGCCGCTGATCGCGAAGGACTGATACACCCATCGGCGTCACGCTTATCGGACGCCGCGAAGCGCGCGAAGGGCGAGGAGAAACACCATCGCGCCCACGATCGCGAGGATGATACTGCGTGCATCGAACTCGTCGACTTTGCCCCAGCCAAGGGCTGTGCCGATGAAGCCGCCGATGACCGCGCCTACGATGCCTATCACGATGGTGATGATGATCCCAAAGCAGCCGCCCCCTGTATCAGAGGGCACGATCAGCTTGGCAACGAGGCCGGCGATGAGTCCGAGTACGATCCAGGCGAGGATGCCCATGGTCACTCCCGTGGCCCTGTTGGCCGGGCACAATCATACGTGAAAGAAATGCGCTCATACGAGCGTTCAGCAGCTGGCTTGTGTAACGGAAGTATTGCAGCGGCGCGTTAGCGATTGGAGCGGCATGGCAACAAGCTTCTGCCCAATCTCGGAAACGGTACTGCGAGGTAAGTTGTGTGGTCGGGGCGCCGCGATTCGAACGCGGGACCTCTTGAACCCCATTCAAGTGCGCTACCAGGCTGCGCTACGCCCCGACATCCTGAATGTATCCAGAAGGGGGGCGGGGGTCAAAACGCGCAGGTTGGCAGCTGGGCAGATCCGTGGGTAGACGGGCGCGTTGACGATCGTTCGGGGCGAGCATAGCATTCGCGCGTCGGGCGAGAAGATGCCCCGGCCGACGCTCATAAGCCGACCGAGATAGTCGTCCGCAAAGGGGACATGGATGACCGAGATTGCGACGGGCGCACGGTTCGAATCGCCAGCCGCCGGCGCAGAAGCGCCGCCACGGCCCGGGGCACTGGTGCCAAAAACAATTGTCCCGCTCCAGGGACTACCGATTGTCGGCGTGGTCCTGATTGGACTGGTGGTAGCGATCGCGAGTAACAAACTGTGGGCGGTGGACTTCTTCCACGTTGTCGGTGGTGCGCTCTGGACGGGCATCGACCTATTCGTCGGGTTCATCGTGGGGCCAATCCTCGGCCGGCTTTCAATCCCGGCGCGGGCCGAGTTCTCCGCGCGTTTTATGCCGAAAATGATGCTGATTATGCCGACGCTGGTAACCGTCACACTGGCAGCGGGCTGGCAATTGGGATTGCTCAAGGGCTTCGTGAATGCCGGCTACCCGAACCATGAGTGGGCGGTCGCGTCATATGTTGTGGTGGCGGTGATGGCCGTCGTTGCTCTGGGGGTGTTGGAGCCGGCGAACATTGCGGTGCTCTTCGAGATGCGAAAGCCTGAGCCAAACGGCGAGGTGATTGCGAAGCTGATGAGCCGCTTTGTCTGGGCTGCCGGTATCACGGGCACCATGCAGGTCGCAACGCTGATCATCATGACGAAGTTGGCCAGCGTATGACCGCGCCAGTACAACACCAATCGTCCACGCCCCAACGAGCGCTACCGCCGGTGCTGGAACTGGGCGTGGCTTCGCTCATCTGCACGCTCGCGGCCGGCATCATCGTGGCGGCGCAGGTCCCAAACAGCCACACGCTTTGGCCGGCGGTGGTGCTCTTGGTCATCGCCGCTGGCCTGCTGGTGGCGTGCGGGATGCTCATGATCCGCATTCGGCCATTTGCCTGGCGCCCGTTCCGCCAGGTGTGGCAGTGGGCAATGCTGGCGTACATCGTCATCGCGGGAATGCTGGAGTACGTGTTCATCAAGGACAAGACACCCAACAACGTGCTCGTGATGTTGACCCTGCTACTCGTTGCCTTCGCTGTCACCGTGCCGACGATGCTGGCGTTCTCGGTCGCACGCTTCCAGGACCCTGCCGCTCACGAGTAACCGGGCGGTGGCTGCCATTGCGACGATAGCGCAACCAGCTAACCCCTGATTGGGATGCCGTTGAAACATCTGCTGATTGGGGCACGAGGCGCTCGTCGGTGTTCTCTCGTAGACTGGATTACAGGATGGAAAAGGAGGATTCAGGGGTCAGCACGTCCACGAACACACCCAGCGAGATAGGTAACGACGCTCGATTGGACGATTTCGCGGCAAATGCCCCTGCTGCGCTGTGCCTGGTGGGCCTCGATGGCGCGATTCGCGCCACCAACAAGGTGGCGCAAATGTTACTCGCCGGCCTCGGAGCTACAACGACACTGAAGCCGCTTTGCCAGGCGGGGGCCTGGGCGAAACTTGAAGGGCTGCTTCACGACGGGGCACAATTCGAAGATTTCGTCCTTGAACTGCGGAGCGGCGACGACGTCCGGTGCGTTGCGATCAACTCATCCGCATGGCGCGACGGCGCGCAGGTCCTGCAAGGCGCGCGGTGGGCGCTCCGCGATGTCACCTCCCGCGAGCGCGAAACCCGAGCCCGGGCGCTGATCGATGCGATTATCGACTCGTCCCACGATGCGATCGTAAGTAAGCAGCTGGATGGAAGGATTATGTCGTGGAACCGGGCAGCGGAGCGCCTCTTCGGGTACACCGCCGAGGAGGCGGTGGGCCAATCGATTTTGATGATCGTGCCCGCCGACAGGCAGGCGGAAGAGGACGACGTGCTTGCGCGACTGCAAAACGGCGAGATTGTCGACCACTTCCAGACGGTCCGGCAGCGAAAGGACGGCTCGCTGGTGCAGGTGTCGCTGACAATCTCGCCAGTGCGCGACCGCACGGGCCGAATAATCGGTGCATCGAAGGTTGCGCGGGACATTTCGGAGCAAAAAGCGCAAGAGGATGAGTTGCGACGGTTGCTCGCGGCAAAGGACGACTTCCTCGGGCTGGTGTCGCACGAGTTGCGCACGCCGCTGACTACACTCAAAGGGACAGCGAACGTCTTGCGGCGGCACCGCCAGCGCATTTCGGAACCGGACCAGGAACAAGCCCTGAGCGACATTGAGCGCGGGGCGGACCAGATGCTGGGGATCGTGGAGAACATGCTCACGTTGGCGCGCGCCGAGACCGATAATGGTGCAGAGCTCGAGCCTGTGTTGCTGGGGCGGCTCGCGGGCCAGGTTGTGCGCGAGCGGCAATCGCAACCAGGGACACACCACCTGGTGTTCGAAGCGGATGAGAACCCGCTCCCTGTGGCAGGCGATGTCGGCTATCTGCGGCTCATCCTCGCGAACTTGCTCAGCAACGCGGCCAAGTACAGCCCTGCCGGGAGCGAAATTCGTGTCTATGCGCGGCAGGCGGGTGAGATGGGCGAGCTGCGGGTGGAGGATTCCGGGATTGGGATCAAGCCCGAGGAGGCCGCCGCTATCTTTTCACCGTTCTTCCGATCGGCGAATGCGCGTGCACACGCGAGCGGCATCGGGCTCGGGCTGACCGTGTGCATGCGGCTGGCGGAAATTCAATCGGGGACTATCGAAGCCACGCCGGGTGCTGACGGCGGCGCGGTCTTCACGTTGCGGCTGCCGCTGTTACCGGAGGGCGATGGCGCTGCCGAACTGACGGTTTAGATCCCCAGCTCGATCCCCACGGGGCAGT
>JAFKFP010000206.1 GCA_017308185.1 bacterium
CGCGGTCGCCCCACTAGCCGCGAACACCGTGGCGAGCGCCACGGCGCCAAACGCGAGCGTACCGATGAGGACGATTTGCAGGTCCATGCTACCTCCACCGCCCGATGTCGAAGGTCTCTTCGCCGAGTTCGATACCGAAGGCACGAATGCGGTCCGCGAACTGCGGGCGGATGCCGGTAGCGGCCAATTCGCCGATGACCTTGCCGTCCGGCCCGATGCTCTGCTGCTTGTAAGCGAACACGTCCTGGAGGCTGATACGCGGGCCTTCCATGCCCGCCACTTCGGTGAGGCTGACGACTTTCCGCGAACCATCGGAGAGGCGTGATATCTGGATGATGACGTCGAACGCCGAGGCCATCTGCTCGCGGATGGCGTTAATCGGCATGTCGAAGCCAGCCATCATGACCATGTTTTCGATGCGCCCGAGGGCGTCGCGCGCGGTGTTTGCGTGAACCGTGGTGAGCGAACCCTCGTGGCCGGTGTTCATCGCCTGCATCATGTCGAATGCCTCGGCGCCGCGGACCTCCCCCACGATGATGCGGTCGGGGCGCATGCGCAGGGCGTTGCGCACGAGGTCTCGCTGGCCGACCTCGCCGCGCCCCTCAGCGGAGGCGGGCCGCGCTTCAAGCGAAATCACGTGGCGTTGCTGCAACTTCAACTCGATGGGATCTTCAATGGTGACGACGCGCTCCCGCGACGGGATAGATGCCGAGAGTGCGTTGAGCAACGTCGTCTTTCCGGTGCCGGTGCCGCCCGATACGAGGATGTTGAGCTTCGCGCGTACGCAGCCGTCGAGCACCTTCGCCATATGCTCGGAGAGCGTGCCGATGGCGACGATGTCGCTCATCTGGTAACGGTCGGTGCGGAACTTCCGGATGGTTACGACGGCGCTATGCGGCGCCAGGGGCGGGATGATGACGTTCACGCGCGAACCATCGCGGAGGCGCGCATCCACCATGGGCGAGGCTTCGTCCACGTGGCGCCCGATGGAGGCCACGATACGGTCGACGATGCCGCGGACGTGCGCTTCATCGCGGAAGCGGACGTCGCTCTCGTACAGCACACCGTCGCGCTCGACGTAGATCTCATCGGGGGCGTTGACCATGACTTCGGAGATGTCGGGGTCGCGCAGGAGCGGTTCGAGCGGGCCGAGGCCGACCATTTCATCGACCACGTGGGAGATGACGAGTTCCTTGGTGTCTCCGACGAGGCGCGGAAAGCGGATAGCTGCGAGCGTGCGGGCGGCCTGTTCGACGCGCTCACGGGTGTGTTCGTGGTCAAGCCCCTGCAACGCTGAATCGTCGATGTCCTGGATCAGCAGTTCTTGAAGCTGTGCCTCGATGGCGTAATCGCCTTCGCGTTCGGAGGCGGAATCGGGATTACTGTCGAGTCTCTGGGACTTCAGTGATTGGAGCCACGGGGTGACTGGCGCCGTCATGCTGCTGCCTGCCTTTCAGCCGCCCGAGCGCGGCCCACGGCGACTTGCGCCGGGGCTCTGCCTGGGGGACGAGTGAGATGGTGGTGCCGGCGGTGCGCCGGGCAAGTTGAACGATGCTGGTTGCCGCGGGCGCGCCAGAACACATCGGCGCCGAGTGCCTGCTTCACGTCAGCAAGCTTCACGGCTTCGGTGCTGCGGCTCCGGTTGAGGACGACGCGCACACGGTCCTCCGAGACGCCTGTATCACGAAGGAGCGCGAGTGCGCGCACAGTGTCGCGGATGCTGGATACTTCCCCGGATGTGACGAGGAGGGCGAGCGTGGCGCACTCGATGCAGGTGCGCACCATCGGGTTCATGGAACCATCGGTATCCACGACGACGAACTCGTACAGCTGCGATGCAACATCGATGATCGTTCGAAGCTGCGGCGGGCCGGCGTCATCCCAGCTGTTTGCGCCGGTCGAGGCCGCGAGCACCTGGACGCCGCTCGGGTGGGGCGTGAGGAACTGATTGAACGAATCGCGATCGAGCTTGCCAGCATGCGGGAGCAACTCAGAGACCGTGATCGCGGGCACGAGGTCGAGCATCGTTGCGACATCGCCGAAATGGGTGTCGGCATCGATGACGACGACGTGCTTGCCGGTCTCCTGCCGCAAGGCGACGGCGAGGTTGACGCTCAGGACGGATTTGCCGATGCCGCCCTTGGCGCCGGTCACGGTAATGACCGTGCCCCGGCCGCTCGCGTTATCGAGCTTGCCCGCGCGCCGCAACTGGCGGCGCTCTTCGTGTTCGAGGGCGCGCACGACGGACTCGTAGAGGCGCTGGCCCTGGAGCGGCTTCACGATGTAGTCTCGTGCGCCCGCAGTCATGCTGCGCCGCACGGCCTCGATGGAATCGACCGACGAATAGAAGATCATCGGGGTGTCGGGGAGCGCGTTGGCGATGGCCTCGGCGGTCTGGAGCGGGCGGCCAGCGGGCTCTTCGACGGCGACGAGGATGATATCGGGGCGGGCGGAAATCGCGAGCGAGACCGCCGCGGTACCGAAGCCCGTCTCTCCTGCCACGGCGAGATGCGCGCGGCCCAGCGCCTTTCGCGTGTTGACACGGCTATCGGGGTCTTCATCGACGATGAGGACCTGGAGCATTTCAGCCACGGTGCGCACCTCCGTTCTTGTGCGGGTTAGAATCCCGGCGGGCGATCAATGGGTTACCTGCGGGATGGCTATCGGTTCGCTCACGGGCGGCACGGCGGCGGCGTCGGTTTCTCCCACGCGGCGGAGGACGACCGTGAGACTGGACTGCTGGTTGTTCTGGCCGGACTGGCTCGCGAGGAAGACCAGCTGGGCCTGCGCCGGGTCCAGCGCGAGGGTGACGTTCGTGATGCTCTTTGCGGTGGACTGCGACCCGCGGGTGTCAGCGTTGTACGGGACGCCGGCATCGACGTACGTAGTCTGAATCGCGAGCACCTGGACGTTCTGGACAAGCGTCACTACGACCTTTGGGGGCTGGCTCTGGGAGTTCGTCGTCGCGACAGGGGTGGCGCCGGGCGCTCCGGCGATGACCGAGTCGAGTTCGCCTACGGCGAGGACATCCACGAAATCACCGGGCACCATGAGCGGGGCAGGGCTGAGATCCGGGGCGACGGGGACGGTCACGGCGCGTTTGCCCTCGGGGATTTCATATGAGAGCGCGGTGGATTTGAGCGCCGTACCGATCGTCGCGCCGCTCAGCTGAGCGCCTTTCGTGACGGGGTAACGCGCGACTTGACCGACAGCCGCTTTCGTGTCCACGAGAGGATTCGCGATGACGGCGTCCTGCGGGATCTTCTTGAGCTCAACCATGCCCGCGGTGATCGTCGTGCCGGCAGGGATGTCCTGGGTCGCCACGACGGCCTGCTCGGTTGAGACGGGGGCGGCGGTCTTACCGGAGCCCTGCGCCTGCGACAGGAACGCCACCACGAGGCCCGCCGCGATCACGCCGAGGGCGAGCGCGAGGAGCAGGATCTTGCGGCTTGTGAAGGCCGGGTGGACGGGCATGGTCTGTTGCTGTTGCATGGTGCTTTTCTCGTTTCCTTGCTATTGGGTGAGCGCGCGAAGGATCGGCGCGAATGGATTGACGCCGCCCATTCGTTGGACCAGGAAGTCCGGCGGCGTGACGTCGCTCATGATGTAGCCCCAGACCATCCCGCAGTCGTACGTGCCGGTGGAGGACCCGCTCAAAGAGCAGGCGCTGGAGCCCGTGCCGTAGGTGTCTTTGTTACTCGTGCGGTTCCAGCCTGCGACGCCAAAGGTGGCGACGCCGAGCACGGTGTTGGCCGTGCTACCGCCGCCATTTGGCGGGAGCGATGCGAGGATCGGGATGGATACGAGGCGGTAGTTGCACACGCTGGTGGGGTCGCTGTACTTCGCTACAGCTGCGGCTGCGCCGGTAGGGTCGTAGCCCCCCGGGTCGCTGGTCCCGGATGTCGTGGGCACCGACGGGTATGACGGCACGTCACAGGACGAGCTGGCCCACGCACC
>JAFKFP010000207.1 GCA_017308185.1 bacterium
AATGTAGATGGCGTTCCACGAACCGCCGGGAAGGCAGGACACCCAGGCCTCCGGTGCCGTATCCGAATGGAGCGGGCCGCCCACGAGGTTGAAGCCCTTATTCAGGGTGGTGGTGTTCGCGAAGGCCATACCGAGCGACGCGCCCAGCAGGCCGGCAACTGCGATGGCTGCGGCCATGACAGCGATGGCCTTGCGCTTCGTCCTGATCATGTAACCTCCGGGGCCACCGAGACGCGCCCGTACGAAAATCGTGCCCTTACGATACCAATGCACGCCCGAATGCGCGATGCTGACAAACCGGCGTGCGATCCACTACGCTTCGCCGGCAGGAGGTGTCGATATGGCAGGCGCTCCGCAGCGCAGCGGCCAATGGGCGCAATGGAACCGGCGCGAGTTTGTCTCACGATGGCGCGATGTCGAACCATCAAACGGGCCGGTGAGTGAGACGCTGTTCGCGGCGCTCAAGCTCCAGCCCGGTGAGCATGTCCTGGATATCGGCTGCGGAGGGGGGCAAACGACGCTCGATGCTGCCGAACGCGTCGGCGCATCGGGTGCGGCGACAGGATTCGACATTTCGGAACCGATGCTCGAAATCGCGCGCGAACGGGCGCGTGCCCACGCCCTGGGCAATGTCACCTTCGCGGCTGGCGACGCCCAGGTAGAGTCGCCGCCGAACGGGCCATTCGACGCGGTGATGAGCCGTTTCGGCGTGATGTTTTTCGCCGATCCCGTCGCGGCATTCACGAATATCCGCAGGCAGTTACGGCCAGGCGGGCGGATCGCATTCGCATCCTGGCAGGCGCTCGGCAAGAACCAGTGGTTCCCCGGAGCGGTGCTTGCGAAGTACCGGCACGGCCCGCCGCCAGATCCCGGTGCACCGCCCCAGCCGGGACCGTTCGCACTGGCGGGTGAAGACTACACGCGCTCAATCCTCGCGGCAGCTGGTTTCACGGATATTTCGTTTCATGCCCATGGCTACGAGTGGCGCGAACCCGCGAAAGCAGTGGATGGCCTTCTGCTCGAAGCGATGAACCTCGACACAGAAACCAAAGCCCGCGCGATGGCGGACCTTGAGGCCCATGCCGCGAGCATGACCGTCGACGGCGTGATCCGCCAGGAGCGCAACTATTGGATCGTGACGGCCGCGAACGGCTAGATTCGGCCGGGAAGCCCTGAACGAGAGTAGGTCGGGAGGTGTGATGGACGAGGAACAGCAACGGATACGAAGCTATCTGCAGTCGCAGGCGGCAAAGCTCACAATCGCGCAGCTTGTGGAGCGTATCGGTAACGACATCGTGCAGGTGAACCAGGCACTGCGCGCGGTACCAGCGGCACGCTTCACCGAGAAACCGGGCCTCGACGAATGGTCCGCGAACGAGATTGCGGCGCATCTTGCGACCACCAGCCGCAGCGTACGGAAGGGTATCACGAGCGTCCTCGACGATGGCTCTCATCCAGAACGCGTACCGGACGCGATGCAGGGCACGGGAGTCGTGAAGGACGCGCAGGAGTGGTGGGACGAGATTCGGCTGGACCGCGAGCAGCTCTTCGAGCGCGTTATGCAGGCGTCGGGCGACGAGCACCTGGAGATCACGTGGGACCATCCCATGTTTGGGGCGTTGAACTGGCGCGAATGGCTCCTCTTCACGCGGCTGCACGATCTTGACCACGCGCGCCAGCTGCAGGCCGCGGCCGAGGCGCTCGGCGCTTCGGACTAAGGCGACTCAACAACAGGGGGCAACCCATGAAGGTGTCAGTTGGCCTTGGGGCCGTGAACGAAGACTGGGATGAGGCTTCGGCGTTCATCCAGGAAGCCGAGAAGCTTGGGGTCGACATGGCGTGGTCGGCCGAAACATGGGGCCACGATGCGGCTACACCGGTTGCCTACATGGCCGCGAAGACGAGCCGCATCCGGTTGGGCACGGGCATTATCCAGGCGGCGGCGCGCACCCCGGCGAACATCGCGATGATCAGCCTCGCGCTGGCCTCGATGTCGCACGACCGCTTCACGCTCGGGCTCGGGGCCAGCGGGCCGCAGGTCGTAGAGGGCTGGCATGGGCTCCCCTTCAAGGGTTCGCAGCAACGCCTGCGGGAGACGGTCGAGATCGTGCGCATCATCACGCGCGGCGAGCGGCTACTGTACGACGGCAAGATTTACAAGCTCCCCCGGGAGGGCGGCGAAGGCAAAGCGCTGAAGAGCGCAGCACGCCCCCACCAGATCCCGATCTACCTCGCAACGCTGAGCCCATCGAGTCTGCGCATGACGGGCGAAATCGCCGACGGGTGGGTTGGCACGTCGTTCACGCCAGAGAATGCGGAGAGCGTGTTCAAGGAGATAGAGGCGGGCGCCGCGAAGGCAGGGCGAGCATTGAAGGACCTCGACCTTCAGGCAGGCGGCACGGTCGCGTTC
>JAFKFP010000200.1 GCA_017308185.1 bacterium
TAGATGACGGGGAATTCGAGCTGATCTTCGTGGGTAGCGAGGTCCAGGAAAAGGTCGGAGGTCTCTTCGATAACGTCGGCGACGCGGGCATTCGGCCGATCAATCTTGTTGACCACGACGATGGCGCGGAGCCCGCGTTCGAGCGCCTTGCGCAGGACAAACCGTGTCTGGGGCATCGGCCCTTCAACGGAATCGACAAGGAGGAGGCAGCCATCGGCCATGTTGAGGACGCGTTCAACTTCGCCGCCGAAATCGGCGTGGCCGGGGGTGTCGATGATGTTGATGCGCACGCCGCGGTAGGTGACGGCGGCGTTCTTGGCCATGATGGTGATGCCCTTTTCGCGTTCGAGGGGGTTGGAATCAAGGATGAGGTTTCCGACCTGTTCGTTTTCGCGGAACACGTTGGACTGCTTGAGGAGGGCGTCGACGAGGGTGGTTTTGCCGTGGTCAACGTGGGCAATGATGGCGAGGTTGCGCACGTCGGCGCGGGGGGTCTGCATGAGATCTATGTTTGCAGGGGAATGGGGAACGTGCGATAGGGGCGTGTGGGGAGACCGCGGCGGACGCGACTCCTGGCGCCGTGAGTCAGCGGCGCCGCGAGCGAATGAGTGCGATCGCTTCGCTCAAGGCGAGGACGGAGCACGTGACGGCCAGCGTCCAGCACATTGATTCGGGGATATCGGGCTCGCGGCCGCGTGGTTCCATGATCGCGACTGCGAAACAGAGGGCGGCCATCCCGAACATGGCAAGCGAGGCGCGCATGGATGAAGCGTAGCGCGCTAGAGCGAGGCTTGCCTTTCCATCGGCCGGGAATACTCGTCCATTTTGCGTGAGGCGTATGCGACCGTGCACACTGGATTCACAGGGCGCGGGAGCGCGGGATGGAGGAGTGCCATGGATTTCGAATCTGCAAGCGACGTGATGCCATTTGTCATCGAGTCGGACGGCCGCCGGGAGCGCGCGTACGACATCTACTCGCTGCTGCTCAAGGAGCGCATCGTGTTCCTGGGCACACCGATCGATGCGATGATCGCGAATATCGTGGTTGCCCAACTGCTCTACCTCGCGCGTGAAGACGACGAAAAAGACATCACGATGTATATCAACTGCCCGGGCGGGAGTGTGACTGCCGGTCTCGCGATTTACGACACGATGAAGCTCATCCGTCCGCACGTTTCCACGGTGTGCGTGGGCCTCGCGGCGAGCATGGGCACGGTACTGCTCTGCTCAGGCGAAAAGGGCAAGCGTTACGCCCTGCCGAACTCGACGGTGCACCTGCACCAGGTGCTCGGTGGCGCGCAGGGGCAGGCACGCGACATCGAGATCCAAGCACGCGAAACGCTCAGGCTTCAGCGGGTGTTGCGGAACATCATCCAGGAACAGACGGGCCAGCCGATGGACAAGATCGAACATGACACGGACCGCGACTTCTGGCTCAACCCCCAGGAGGCGAAGGACTATGGCCTCATTGATGAAGTCCTGGCCGTGCGTACGCCATCGGCAGAGCTTGCGACTGCGAACGGTAAGGCGTAGGGGGCGGTAACGCGCCCGCCTTACGCGGTCTCCGGGCCGATTACATCCGCGCCCACGTACCGGCGCAGCACCTCCGGCACTTCGATCGAGCCATCCTCGCTCTGGTAGTTCTCCATGATGGCGATGAGTGTCCGCGGCAGGGCAAGTCCCGAGGCGTTCAACAGGTGCGGATGCCGTGGCGAGGCATCGTGTCCCGGCCGGTAGCGGATGTTCGCGCGGCGCGCCTGGAAGTCGAGGCAGTTCGATGCCGAGCTGACCTCAAGGTACTCAGCCTGCCCGGGCGCCCAGAGTTCGATGTCGAATGTCCGGGTGGCGTTGAAACCAACATCACCGCTGCACAGCTCGAGGACGCGGTAGGCGAGCCCGAGCTTCTCAGCGAGCGACCGCGTGCGCTGCACGAGCGCATCGAGTTCAGCCTCGCTATCTTCTGGAGCGCAGTACACGAACATTTCGACTTTCTCGAACTGGTGGCCGCGTTTGATGCCACGGACATCGCGGCCCGCGCTCATCTTTTCGCGCCGGAAGCACGGCGTGTGTGCGACGAACCGCATTGGGAGTTCTCCCGGCGGGATGATCTCGTCGCGGTACAGGTTCACAAATGCGACTTCCGCGGTGGGGATGAAATAGAAGTCGTCTTCCTCATCCCGGTACAGGTTGTCGCGGAATTTGGGCAGTTGGCCCGAGGCATAGAGCGACGCTTCGGTGAGCATGTCGGGGAGGTAACACTCGGTGAAACCCGCCGCGGTGTGCTCATCGAGAAAGAAGTCGATAAGGGCGCGCTGCAGCCGCGCGATGCCTCCGCGCAGCACATAGAAACGGCTACCCGCCATCTTCACGCCACGCTCGAAGTCGATGCCGCCAAG
>JAFKFP010000201.1 GCA_017308185.1 bacterium
CGGCGGCGGTATCAACGGTTGCGCCGTCGCCGAAGAGGCAGCGGCACGCGGCCTGAGGGTCGCTCTGTTCGAACGCGATGACTTCGGGTCCGGTACCACGTGGCGCTCCACGAAGCTCATCCACGGCGGGCTCCGCTACCTCGAACATGGCGACCTCCGGCTCGTGTTCGAATCCCTCCGCGAGCGGGCATGGCTCCTCCGCTCGCGCGACTACCTCGTGAAGCCGCAGCGCTTCCTCCTCCCCATCCTTCCATGGACGCGCCGCCCCAAATGGCAGCTTGGACTCGGCCTCGAACTCTACGACCTGCTCGCCCTCTACCGCGGCGTCCCGGCCCATCAGCGACTCTCCGATGCGGCCCTCCACGACCTTGCGCCGGCTCTGCCGGCCGGAACCCATGGTGGCTTCGCGTTCTACGATGCGCGCGCCCTCGCCCCCGAGCGTCTCGCCCTCGAACTCGCGCTCGACGCTCAACGTGCCGGCGCTGCCATCTGCAACCATGCAACAGTGACGGGCATCGAAACTGCGGCCGGCCGCGTTACTTCCATCTCCGTAGAGCAGGCAGGCCAGACCTGCCAGTTCGAAGTTGCCGCAGTGATCAATGCGGCCGGCCCCTGGGTCGATGCGGTGAACCACGCGCTCGACACCCAAACACCGCCCCTGCTTGGCGTCACACGCGGTACCCACATCGTCGTCGAACCGGGTGAGCCGCCGCGCCGCGATGCCGTCTTCTCCACCGCGAAGGAGGATGGGCGCGTGTTCTTCGCTGTTCCACAGGGCGATCTCCTCTTGATCGGCACAACGGACGACCGGTTCGATGGCGAACCTGGTGACGTGCGCCCAACGCGCGAAGACATCGACTACCTCCTCACCGAGGCCGAGTCGCTGCTGCCGGGCTTGCAGCTTGGGCGCAGACACATCCGCTATGCCTATGCCGGCCTGCGTCCACTACAAAGGGTGAAGGGTGGGCCCGAGGCCGCGATCAGTCGGCGGCACACCGTCATCGACCACGCAAGGGATGGCGGTCCGCACGGCCTCATGAGTGTCGTGGGCGGGAAACTCAGCACGTTCCGGCCCCTCGCCAGGGAAGCGCTTGACCGCCTGGATGCCCCGGCACGTCAGCTTCCCCGCGCGGAAGCAGCCGGCAACGACTGGCGCCGGCAACTCCGGGACAGCAAGCTTGATGCTCCGGTCCGTCAACATCTGCGCCAATATGGAGGCGGCCTGCGCGATGTCCTGGCTGGCTCCCGGGAGATCCTGTGTCCTCATGCCCACGCCATCCTCGGTGAAATTCCGTATGTCTGCCGCCACGAGAACGTTGTGACGCTATCCGATGTCATGCTTCGCCGGACAGGTATTTCATGGTCTGCATGCCGTGGGTTATGTTGTGTGGAGAGAGTCGCCGACGAAGCGTCCCGTTACCTTGGGTGGGATGCGTCGGAGCGCGAAAGGCAGTTAGATGCCTTCCGCGCCGATGTGGACCGCCATCTACCCCTGGAGCAGGACATTGTCTGACACAACCACGACCCCCGATGCGGGCCTGACCGAAGCCGCTGCGCTCCTGCGCCATGCCCGCCATGCGGTTGCCCTCACCGGAGCGGGGCTCTCGGCGGAAAGCGGCATTCCCACCTATCGCGGCTCGGGCGGCATCTGGACCCGCTTCGGCGAACCAACCATCGACGGCTGGGACCTCTTCTGCGCTGACCCGGCCGGCTGGTGGCGCGCCGCCCTCGAACACAACGCCGTAGGCAGCGAGTTCGCCGCCGCCATCGATAGCGCGGTCCCGAACTCCGGCCATCTTGCCCTCGCCGAACTCGAGCGGATGGGCCACCTCGCCCACGTCATCACCCAGAACATCGACAACCTGCACGAGGATGCCGGGTCGCGTGCTGTCACAGAGATCCATGGCAACCGCCGCCGCGTCCGCTGCATGAACTGCGGCACCCGCGACCGCCTCGAGATGATCTCACTCGATCATTTGCCACCCACGTGTCCCGAATGCGGCGGTGTCCTCAAGAACGATACCGTCATGTTCGGTGAACCCATACCAGATGATGCGCTCCGCACGTGTTACCGCCAGGCGGCCGCAGCCGACCTCTTCCTCGTCATCGGTACGTCCGCGGTCGTGTACCCCGCCGCGAGCTTCCCGATCATGGTGCGGGAGCGCGGTATGCCCCTGATCGAGATCAACCCCGAACCGACTGAACTCTCGCACATCGCGAGCGTGATCGTGCGAGCACCGGCAGGAGTGGCACTGCCGGCGCTGGTCGAACTCCTGCGCGGCGAGCGTTAGCCTCCGAGCTGCGATGCGGTGAAGGAATGCTCCTCGTGCGTTTCGTCCTCGCACAGGACTTTGATCTGTGACTGGAGCG
>JAFKFP010000202.1 GCA_017308185.1 bacterium
CACCTCCACGCGTGTGGAGACGACTCCCGTTCTTCCAGCGCGCCGGCAACGTATGCCGGTTCACCTCCACGCGTGTGGAGACGACACTGAAACTGTCATGTCATCTATGACGACCTTCGCACTAACAGCAAGCCCTCGAACTCCTCCGGATAGTACCGCGGCTCGCCCCATAGCTGGAAGCTATAGCCCTGCTCGTTGTTCGTGGAGTAGATCATCAAGGCCGAGCCTCCTTTCGCGGCCTGGCAGGATAGCTCCCACAGCTTCTCGCGCACCATCGCCGACACTGTCCCGATAAACACGCCAGCGCGCGGTTCGATCATCCAGCGCGATAGCTCCCCACGCAGGCTTACTGGGACGCGCTCCAGCATCAAGACCATCAAGGCTGCGGCCCCTGATCCGAGCTCGGGTGGCCCGACGGCCCATCTTCGCCATAGTTGGCTCCTCCGACAACCTCAGCACCATCGCCATCCCAGAGCCAACCCGGTACCCCGACAGCGGTGTCCTCTGGAAGTTCGTACGCGTCTGCCTCGAGCCCGGAGCCGCCCAACAACCGGTCGATGTCTGGAACTATGCGTGCCAACAACCGCGTGCGGTGAAATGCATCGCGACACGCCTGCCGGACACGCGAATCTATCTTTTCGGTCCCTTCAGCGACGCATTCGAACGCAAGCGGGATCGTGATCTCGGCCTTGTAAAGGTCGGCGATATCGTATACGAACGAAAGCATCTTCCCTGAGTGGATGAACCCGAGCGCCGGCGAGTGTCCAGTCGCGACGATGGCCGCATGGCAGACTCCGTACAAGGTTGAATTCGCCACCGACAGCGCGCGGTTGATTGGATCGGCGCGGCGCCAATCGTCGCGGCGGTAGAACCGGCCCTGCCAGGCCACGCCTGTGGCGGCACTCGCGTCCGCGTACGCCTTCCGTACCCGTAAGCCTTCGCGCCCACGCAGCTGCTGCAGCGAGAGTCCTGCGGGGATCTCCTCTGAGAAGCGCATGCGGTACATGCGGTCGATGACCTGGAGCCGCGACCCTGGATCGCTCGCCAACGCAGCCTGGCGGAGCAGGTTGCGTGACGAACGCGTCTCACCAGTTGAGTGTGCGTAGGTGCGCACTCCGCCTTCGCCCGTCCACTCCACCATGCACCCGTTCTCTGCGAGCATGCGCATAGCAGCGTGCGTGACGGTGGTACCTGGCCCCAACATCAGTAGGTTTATCGCGGCGCACGGCACGGCCACGGTGCCTCGCTGGTCGTGGATCGCGATGGCCTTCGCTTCCTGGTCGATGCGGCAGCGTTCGACGTACAGGTAGCTCCAGCTATCGCGCACCTTCGGAAGGCTATGCAGGTCCTTCATTAGCGCGAAGTTTACTCACAATTTCGCGATCGAGAACAACCCACACCCAAATGCTTTGCCGGGGCCGATGCCGGTCGCAATGGCTTCCCGGACGAGGTCAGCATCGGTAACCTGAAGTGCTCCCTCGAAGACGCAGGTCTCGAAGGTCAGACGACGGTCGAGCGGGGCGCGGTCATGCAGGGCCCCACCGATATCGGCACGGGCATCGAGAAGGTCGCGTCCTACTGGCTCGACTCTCGTTTCGAGCAGGGTGAACCCGCAGCGTTCACCCTGCCGCTTGAGCCAGGCGACGCGCTCTTCCTCGCGGCGAAGGGCGACGCGCTTGCCATGCCATGCTTGCCCTTCTGCCGCGAGCCGGCGCACGATCCCGGTGCGTTCGGATTGCGCGATTTCGTCCGCGGCCTTCCACTCTCCGCGGGTCGTCAGCTCGCGAAGGTCCGGGCCCTGGAGCGCGCGGGCGTGGACGCGCCGTGTTGGGTTTGCACGCAGACGGAGCCGGTAGCGCGCGCCTTGCTCGATCGCGGCGAGGCCCCCATCGAGATCAATCGGCGGGTCGATCTCGGCCACCGCGTGTGTTTCAAACGCCCACGCCGGCGGGATCGAAGACTGCACGAGCACGTGCGGCGGTTGGCCGCGCGGTATCTCCACGCGGAAGAGCAGGCCGAACTCGGCGCGCGCCTGCTCGGAATCGGCCTGGCCGAACCCGCTCATGATTGCGCGATGGAGCGTCCGGCAATCCGCCAGCCAATTCCACGTCTCGCGGTGGCGGGGTTCAAAAATGAGACGGCTGAGGTACATGTGGGTCACTCCTGAGTGCGGGCTTTGCGACGGCGGACTGGATACGACGAGGCCCGAACATGCGCGTTGCAAACGCGGCGCCCAACGGCTGGTCCATGCGGGTCTCGTTGCCTTGGCTGTCCTCGATGACGAGACGCAGCTCACGCGCCGCATCGGGCCAGGCACCAGGAAAGGCCCGTGGGA
>JAFKFP010000057.1 GCA_017308185.1 bacterium
TCGTGGGCCAGCACCGCGCGGACCGACTCCACCGGGAGGTCGTCGTCGAGCGCCGATGTGGCGACGATGACGGGCCGCCGTCCGGCGACGCTGAACGCCAGCGGGGTGTCGTGGGGCACCCAGAGGATCTGCGCTTCGGACCGGCCGAACTGCCCGAGCAGGTCGAGATGCCCCCGGACGTGACGCCTGCGGCGCACCGCCGCCCACCCGCCCACGTAGAGCACCCGCAGGAACACAGCACACAGCACGGCGGCCGTCCCGAGGGCCGCTGGTGGCTCACCGGCTGGCGGCAGATCCGGTCCGACCCCGCCGTGACCCAGGCCGCAATTGAACTCACGCTCATCTCGACGGCACTCATCATCATCAGCGGCCTTATACCCAAATACATCGAGGACGTCCTAGGCCTCCCCGTGGATGTGGGCGCCATCGTCCTTTCACCCGCTGCAGTCGGCATCATCCTGGGCTTGCGGATCGCGAACTTCCTATCCCACCGGGTGCCCCACGCAGTGCTCAGCACGACGGGGTTTATCGGCTTCGTCATCCTGCTCGCCCTGGTAGCGTTCGTCCGTGAGGAAGCGAGCTTCCTTGGTGGCTACGGAGCGTTCGCATTCCTCAACGATGTGAGCGTGGGCCAGTTCGATGGCGCGGGCGTGCTCGCCATAATCCTTGTCATGCCGCTCGGCTTCTCCTATGCACTCGTCAGCGTCGCCGGTTCCACCGTCCTCAACGACCGTGTACCCCTCCACCTCCAGGGGCGCGTCCTTTCCACTCAGGCCGCGCTTTCGGCACTGGCGTCGTCTCTGCCCGTGCTCGCCGCGGGCGCCCTTGGCGACCTGATCGGCGTCACTCCCGTCATGGCGATCGTGGCGGGAGTCATCGGCGCCATTGCCGCCCTTAACATGCGGCCGCGAGCCGATTCGCCGGCGCCCATTCGCTCCACGCTATAGATGTCATAGGGAGCACACACACCGCACACCGGGCACATTGACGGCCTGATCTGGCCGCTCCTATCATCGAGTTGAGCCATGCGGCTTCAAAGGGATGCCATGAAAGAACTTAGCATCGAAAGCATCCGCCTCAGCCTGATGAACTATCAGCGCGTCGTCATCCTTCGGGAAAAGGACAGCGATCGCTACCTCCCCATCTGGATAGGCCCCATGGAGGCCGACGCTATCGCCGTCCGCCTGCAGGATGTTTCCGTCGCGCGCCCTATGACACACGACCTCCTGCGCAACACCATCGAGCAACTTGGCGGCCACGTCGTCCATATCATCGTCAACGACCTCATGAACGACACCTTCTTCGCGAGGATTGTCCTTGATGTCCATGGCGAGACCATGGAGATAGACTCCCGTCCGTCCGATGCTATCGCGCTCGCAGTGCGTGTTGAGGCGCCGATCTTCGTTGAGGAATCCGTCCTCGATAGGGCTGGCGTCGTGCTCGATGAAGACGAAGGCGCCGCGGAAGCGGCCGAGCCATCACGCCAGTCGCGCGTCCTCGACCCCGCCGAGTTGGAACGTCTTGGAGCGTTCAAAGACTTCATCGAGGGCCTGGATCTCGACGACTTCGACGACCGCAAGAAATAGGGATGCAGATTTCCCTGAAATAGGGGCCATTTACCGCGCGTGTCGCTTGCGCCTTGCTTCACAAACCAAGTATCATGCCGATGGTCTGAGTTCCGGACATGCCGGAGGCGGGTGTGACCAGATGGGTGGCGCCAGCTGCCTACTTACTGGGTATCGGATGGTATATCGCCATCTGCATCTTGCTGGGAGTATTCGCCGGTCACTGGATCGATGATACCACCGGGCTCAAGCCCACATTCACATTGATAGGGATCGTCCTCGGCCTCCTCGTAGCAGTCGTAGGTGGCGCGCGCATGGTGCTGCGGGTCACCAAACGATTTGGCAACGACGGCCCCTGGAAGGAATGACTTGAAGCGCGTCAAGATTCTCGCCTGGGTCCTCGGGATCATTGTCTGGCTGGTCATCGGCTTCCTCATCGCCCGCGGCCCCCAGCCCGAACTCGTAGTCCCCGGCGAAAAGCTCTGGCAAGTCGGTCCCCTCAAGATCACCAACACGCTCTTCACCGCGTGGATATCGATGATCATCATCATCGTTATCGCGTACTTCGGCACGCGCTCGATGAAACTCCTTCCGTCCGGGTTTCAGAACTTCATCGAAGCCGGCTTCAGCTATGTCCTCGATCAAATAGTCGAGATCGCGGGCGATAAGAACGGCCGCCGGTTCTTCACGCTCACAGCCACCATCTTCTTCTTCATCTGCATCGCAAACTGGATCGCCCTGCTCCCTGTGTTCAATGCCATCGGCGTGACCGAGGACGTGGGCCACGAAGTCTTCCACGAGCTCTCCTCGCCGAACCCGGGCAAGCTTAGCCTCGCGAGCAACGGCACCTACAAAGAGGACCATAAGTTCGCCGGGACCAAGCTCGACAACACGGGCGGCGTCTACATGATCAAGAGCGGTGCGAAGTCGATGGACTTCACCGTGAATGACGGCGAAACCCCCGCCCAGGCGGCCGACCGCTACTACGTTTTCCTGGCCACGAAGTTCACTGACTTCAAGCTTCCAGCGGGTGATTCGATTGAACAGCCACAGGATGCCCAGACGGTGAAAGCGGCCGTCGCCGCGCTCAACGCCGAACCCAAGGCACCACACCTCATCACCGCAAACGAGCAGCATGGCAGCAATGAGCACGGGATCGAAAGCAGCGCGCTCGGCACCACCGTGACCGGCGTGGATTTCTCCAAGGCGCAGCGCTTCGGCACCGTCATCCCGCTCTTCCGTAGCGCGTTCGCCGATGTCAGCAACACGCTCGCCATCGCGATCATCTCATTCGTCATGGTCGAGTTCTGGGGCATACAGTCTCTCGGCATCGGCTACCTCAAGAAGTTCTTCGACTTCAGCAGCCCGATTAATTTCTTCGTGGGCTTCCTCGAACTTATCTCCGAGTTCGTCCGCATCATCAGCTTCACCTTCCGTCTCTTTGGCAACCTGTTTGGAGGCGAAGTGCTGATCGTCATGATCACCTACATCGTCCCGTTCTTACTGGTTGATATCGTCTATGGCATGGAGCTCTTCTTCGGCTTCATCCAGGCCGCTATCTTTGCTCTCCTCACGCTCGTGTTCGCGGTCATGGCCACGGAATCGCACGGCGAAGAGGGCCACGCTGAGGGCTCGGACGGCCATCACACGCCGGAGCACGGGGCTCCCGGCATCCCACAAGGAGCTGCACAGGTTCAATAACGGGCCTGTTCACAGTCACCCAATCATGCGTCTGGAAAGCGCGCAACGGAGGATCACGGTTTCATGGATGTACTGTTTCACCTGATGGGGTTCATTCCCTTCCTTCAGGCCGCCGCTGGTGGTACCAGTATCGACCCGAAGATCGGGAAGGCAATTGGCGCCGGCCTCGCCATGGGCCTCGGAGCCATCGGGCCTGGCATCGGCATCGGTATGCTGACGCGTGGCGCCCTCGAAGCCATCGGCCGCAACCCGGAAGCCCGCGGGCCTATCCAGACGAACATGATTCTGGGTATCGCCTTCGCCGAGGCAGTGTCGATCTACGCACTCCTCATGGGCATCATCATCGTCTTCGTCGTCTAATTTCTCCCGGCTTAGGAGGCCACGTATGGGTACGGCAGCCGACGCTCTCGGGATCAATCTCCCGCAGCTGATTGCGCAGATTCTCAACTTTGTGATTCTGCTCATCGTCCTCCGCGTGCTGCTTTACAAGCCTATCCTGCGGATGCTCGACGAGCGGCGCGAGAAGATCGCAGCAGGCCTCAACGCGGCCGACATCGCCCGCGCCGAAGCGGCGTCCGCCCAGGCGAACATCCAGGAGCAGCTCAACCAGGCCCGTCAGCAGGGCCAGGAGATCGTGGCGAATGCCCAGGGCATCGCCACGCGCATCCAGGAAGAGCAACGCGAACAGAGCGCACGTGACCGCGAGGAGGCGCTGAAACGCGCCCAGGCCGAAATCGGCATCGAACGCGACCGTGCTATCGCCCAGCTTCGCGGCGAATTCGCAGACCTCACCGTCGGCGCCGCCGAGAAGGTTATCAACCAGTCGCTCGACAGGCAGGCGCATCAGCGCATCATCGATGAAGCCCTTGCCCAATCGTCCTTTAGCGAGAACTAAGCATGGCAGAGCTTCGCGCCGCCCGCCGTTACGCCCAGGCCGCGTTCCAGATCGCCGTCGACTCTGGGACCATCCCGACCTGGAGAAGTGACCTCGCCGATATCGCGCAGGTCCTCTCCGAGTCGGATCTCGCCGCGGCGCTCGACGACCGGCGTATGCCCCTCGCAATCCGGTACGAAATGATCGAGCGTGTACTCGACATATCGCCGCTTGCATTGAACCTGGCCAAGCTTCTCGTCCAGAAGGGCCGTTCGCTCGACGCATCTGCCGTCGCAGATGCGTTCAACGAACTCGCGGACGAGCACGATGGCATCGCTCACGCCGAGATAACCACAGCCGTGGACCTCAATCCCACGCAGGTGGCCAATATCGAGCAACAGCTCAGCACCACGCTCAACAAGCACGTGCAGGCCGTCGCCGCGGTCGACCCGGCGATCATCGGCGGGATCATCGTCCGCGTCGGCGACCGAATGGTGGATGCCAGCGTCCGCACGCGCCTCAAGCAACTTCGAAAAGAACTCCAGGGAGCGCGCTAGCGCACCCGTCAGCCTAACAACGTACCCTGAGATCGGGGAATACCGGGAGATAAAGGAAGGTCCGTCATGGCAGTACGCGCTGAAGAAATTGCCTCCATCCTGCGCGAGCAGATCGAGGGCTTCGGCACCACCGTGGTGGCGACCGATGTAGGGTCGGTCATCGAAGCCGGCGATGGCGTTGCGCGCATCCACGGGCTCTCCGGCGTCATGTACTCCGAACTCCTCGAGTTCGGCAACGGCTCCATGGGCCTCGCTCTTAACCTCGAGGAAGAGTCCGTGAGCGCCGTCGTCATGGGCGACTATTACGACATCCGCGAAGGCACCGAGGTGCGCTCCACCGGCCGCATCATCGAGGTGCCCGTCGGCGATGCCCTCATCGGACGTGTCGTTGACCCTCTCGGCAACCCCATGGACGGCAAGGGTCCGATCCAGACCGATAAAACCCGGCCCGTCGAACGCATCGCGCCCGGCGTCACGCTTCGAAAGAGCGTGAACCAGCCGGTGCAGACGGGCATTAAGTCCATTGACGCCATGTTCCCCATCGGCCGCGGCCAGCGCGAACTCATCATCGGTGACCGCTCGACGGGCAAGTCCGCGATTGCACTCGACGCCATCATCAACCAGCGCGGCGGCGACCTCCTCTGCATCTACGTCGCCATTGGCCAGAAGGCGGCGAAGGTCGCACAGGTCGTCGCGACCCTCGAAGAGCACGGCGCGATGGAGTACACCACGGTCGTCGCCGCGAACGCCTCTGACTCGGCCGCGCTTCAGTACCTGGCCCCGTATGCTGGCTGCGCCATCGGTGAAGAGATCATGGAAAGCGGCCGCGATGCCCTCATCGTCTATGACGACCTGAGCAAGCACGCGTGGGCCTATCGCGAAATGTCGCTCCTGCTGCGCCGCCCCCCGGGGCGCGAAGCCTACCCGGGCGACGTCTTCTATCTCCATAGCCGCCTGCTCGAGCGTGCCGCCCGCCTCGAGGACGCAGGTTCGTTGAGCGCGCTGCCTATTATCGAGACGCAGGCGAACGACGTCTCGGCCTACATCCCGACGAACGTCATCTCCATCACCGACGGCCAGATTTACCTCGAAGCCGACCTCTTCAACGCCGGTATCCGGCCGGCCATCAACACCGGCCTTTCCGTGAGCCGTGTGGGAGGCAACGCCCAGACAAAGGCCATGAAGACGGTCTCGGGCACGCTCAAGGGTGACATGTCGCAGTACCGCGAACTCCAGGCGTTCGCCCAGTTCGGCACCAGCGACCTCGATGCCGCCACCCGCCGCCAGCTCGAACGCGGCCAGCGCGCCACCGAAGTCCTCAAGCAGCCGCAGTTCAGTCCGCTGAGCATGGCTGAGGAAGTCGTGATCATGTTCGCACTGAGCAACGGCCACCTCGACGATGTGGCGGTCAACAAGGTCGCCGACTTCGATTCGCAGCTTCGCCGCTTCATGAGCACCAACCACCCAGAAGTGCTCGACCAGATCACTAACGAGAAGGTGCTGACCGAAGAGATCTCGCAGAAGCTCACGGCGGCTATTACATCCTTCAAGCAGACCGTCCCGTTCTAGGCCTCAACGCCAACCGGGCGGAGTAACCGCCAGCATCCAGGGGCTGCCACCACCGCCCTCCACAAACCACCGGGAAAGAGCCGATGCCCACGATCCGCCAGCTCAAGCGCCGCATCACGAGTGTGAAAAACACTCAGAAGATCACAAATGCGCTCCAGCTTGTCGCAGCTTCGAAGATGCGCCGCGCGCAGGATCGTGCCCTCCAGGCCGAGCCGTACTCCTCCAAGCTGCGCTCGGTGCTCGCCGGGCTGGCGTCGACCGTCGGTTCGAGCCAAGGCGAGCGGATTCACCCGCTGCTCGCCTCTCGGCCGGTGCGCAACATCGCCGTCTTACACATCACGCCCGACCGCGGCCTCTGTGGTGGGCTGAACTCGAACCTCAACCGCAGCGCCGGCACCTTCGTAGCGGCCCAACACGAGCCAGTCTCCGTCGTCGCCGTTGGCAAGAAGGGCCGCGATTTCTTCGTACGCGCACACGTCCATGTGACTGCCGAGTTCACCGAACTCGGCGACTATCCCAGCGCCGCAGATACGCTCGCAATCGGCCGTGTGCTCGTTGAGGACTACGTGAACGGCACCATCGACCGTGCTTACATCAGCTACCCCGAACTCGTCTCGACGGCGGTTCAGCGCCCGGTGATTCGGCAGCTGCTCCCGATCGAAACCCCCACCGCGGAGGAGCAATCCGCCCCCACCGGCATGAGCGCGCAGTACATCTTCGAACCATCGCCCGAGGAAGTCCTCGCGCGTTTGTTGCCGCGCTACATCGAAATGCAGATCTACGAAGCGGTTCTGCAGAACGCGGCGAGCTTCCAGTCGGCTCAGATGGTCGCGATGAAGAACGCGACGGACAACGCCGGCGAAATCACCCGCGAACTCACACTCACCTACAACAAGGCCCGCCAGGAGCAGATCACCAAGGAACTGCTCGACATCGTCGGTGGCGCCGCCGCCCTGGAGGATTAACCTGTCCGCGTTTGCAGCCGTCGTCTTCGATATGGATGGCGTCCTGGTGGACGGCGAGCCGCTGCATTTCCGCGCGGTCAACGGCCTCCTTGGTGAGGAAGGCCGCTCCATCTCGCTCGAACAGTACAAGCCCTATATGGGCACCAAGTCTGGTTGGCAGGACCTCATTCGGGACTTCGGCCTGTCTCGCCCGTACGAACACTACGCTTCCCGCTATCCTGGCATCCTGCTCGAACGCTATCGCGACGAGGCCGAAGCGCTCCCTGGCGCGGTCCAATTCGTCCGCAAGCTGCGTGACGCCGGCATGCCGATCGCTGTCGCATCGTCGTCTATCAGCCCGTGGGTCGAAGCCGCACTCGCGCGCATTGGCCTCGGTGACGCCTTCGACATCACCGTCACCGGCAGCGATGTTACAGCCGGGAAGCCTGACCCAGCTATCTACCTCCTGGCCGCGAAGCGTATCGGTTTCGCCCCGGGCGATTGCCTCGCGATTGAGGACGCGCCCGCCGGCATCGAGTCAGCTCATGCCGCCGGCATGACTTGCTGGGCCGTGCGCACCGAATACACCCGCGGCCTCGCGCTGCCTAACCCGGACCGCGAATTCGACACCCTCAACGACATCTCCATCGACGACGTCATCGGAGTCGCCGCATGACGCATCCGTTGGCCCTCATTCCTCATCCCTTCAACAGCGAGGTTTTCCCATGGTTATGACCGCCACCGCCGAAGGACGCGTCGTCCAAATCATCGGCACCGTCCTCGATATCGAATTCCCGGCCGGCCATCTGCCAGCGATCAACAACGCCGTCACTGTCTTCCGCGACGATGGCAGCGAGCTTGTCGTCGAAGTGCAGCAGCACCTCGGCAACGACTGGGTGCGCTGCCTCGCGATGGACACGACGGACGGCCTCCGGCGCGACTCGAAGGCGCTCGACCAGGGCCAGGCGATCAACGTGCCCGTCGGCGAACAGTCGCTCGGCCGCATGTTCAACGTGCTCGGCCAGCCCATCGATAACCTCCCCGCTCCAGAAGGCGGCCCGCGCTGGGGTATCCACCGCGACCCGCCAAGCTTCGAAGAGCAGGAGACCACCGCCGCCGTCCTTGAAACCGGCATCAAGGTCATCGACCTCATCGCCCCCCTTGTCCGCGGCGGTAAGATCGGCCTCTATGGCGGTGCGGGCGTAGGCAAGACCGTCGTCATCCAGGAACTCATTGGCAACATCGCCCGCGAGCACGGCGGCTACTCTGTGCTCGCCGGCGTCGGCGAGCGTTCGCGCGAGGGCAATGACCTCTGGCACGAAATGCGCGAGTCGGGCGTGCTCCCCAAGATGGCGATGGTTTTCGGCCAGATGAATGAGCCGCCCGGCGTGCGCCTCCGCGTCGCGCTCACTGGCCTCACCATGGCTGAGTACTTCCGCGACGAAGAAGGGCGCGACGTCCTCTTCTTTGTCGATAACATCTATCGCTACACGCTCGCCGGCATGGAAGTGTCCGCGCTCCTCGGCCGCATGCCCTCCGCCGTGGGTTACCAGCCAACACTCGCCACCGAGATGGGTGACCTCGAAGAGCGCATCACCTCTACCAAGAAGGGCGCAATTACCTCGTTCCAGGCGATCTACGTGCCCGCCGACGACTACACCGATCCCGGTGTGGCCACCACATTCGGCCACCTCGACGCTGTTGTTGCCCTCGAGCGCGCGCTAGCCGAGCAGGCGCTCTTCCCTGCCATGGACCCGCTCACGTCATTCTCGCGCGCACTCGAGCCGCGTGTCGTTGGCCAGGAGCATTACGACACCGCTCGCGGCGTCCAGGGCGTGCTCCAGCGCTACCGCGACCTGCAGGACATCATCGCCATCCTCGGCCTTGATGAACTCTCTGACGACGATAAGCTCACCGTTGCGCGCGCCCGCAAGATCCAGCGCTTCCTCACCCAGCCGATGTTCGTGGCCGAGCAGTTCACCGGCACCCCCGGGGCCTACGTGCCTGTCCGCGAGACTGTCCGCGGATTCAAGGAAATTCTCGAAGGCCAGCACGATGGCCTCCCCGAGCAGGCCTTCTATATGGTCGGCACCATCGAGCAGGCGGTCGAAAAGGGCCGCCAGATGGCCGAGGGCTAAGCGACATGCCGCTCACCGTCGAAATCGTCACGGCCGAGCGCGTCGTGAGCACCGAACTTGGCGTCGATATCCTTATCGCACCCGGTAGCGAAGGCATGCTCGGCATCCTGCCGAAGCACGCCCCGCTCATGACTACGCTGAAGCCCGGCGAACTCGTCTTCCGGCGCGGCAGCGAAGAGGAAAGCTTCGCCATCAGCGGTGGCTTCCTCGAAGTGCGCCAGGACCAGGTGACCATCCTGGCGGACCAGGCCGAAGCTGCTGGCGAAATCGATGTCGAACGTGCTGAAGCGGCCCGCGCACGCGCAGAGGAACGTGTCCGCCGCGCCCGCGAACAGGGCGTCAGCGACGTCGACATGGCACGAGCCGCTGCCGCTCTGCAGCGGTCGCTCGTGCGGCTACGTGTCGCCGAACGACGGCGCCCGCGGAGTGGAGCCGCCGGCGGCCGGCCACGTCCTATCGGCCAGTAATCGTTCCACGCTCGCGAACGCGACATTGCGGCCAACAACTCGCGGCAGATATGCTGTCGCATGCTTGATGGCGCCTCCGTCCAGGTGTTTCTGCTCGCGACGGAACGGAAACGTACGAGAGTGTTCTTCGAAGACGTCTTGGAGCTGCGGTTCCTGGCTGAAGACGAATTCGCGCTCACTTTCGAAGCCGGCGGAGCCGTGCTCCGGGTCGCGCTTGTCGAATCGTTCACTCCGCAAATAGGCACGGCGCTGGGTTGGCGTGTCCCGGATGTGGCTGCGGCAGTGCGAGACCTGGCGGGCCGTGGTATCCGGTTCGAGCGTTTTCCCGGCATGGAACAGGATGACCTCGGCATCTGGACACCACCGGGTGGGGGCAGCGTGGCCTGGTTCAAGGACCCGGATGGGAACACGCTGTCCATCTCCGGTCTCGCCTGACCGGCCCTCAAACCGTAGCTATTCCCTGCCGTGAGGAAACGCCCATCGTCTAGCTCGCGAGTGCCCCGGCCCGGCGTATCCGGGCGCTAAGCCTCCTGCCGGTGACGGCATCGGCGTCTACCTTGTTTGCTCCGAGGAACTGGACCAGTCGCGTAACACCCGCAGCGAGCGCATCAACGAACTCCGCATCGCGCGCCGTCGCCTTGTCTTCGAACCACAGCCCGTTCACAACTAGCGTCGCGGCCTTGCGGTCCATCCTCAGGTCAATGCGCCCCACTAACTGATCGCCCCACAGGATCGGCATCGTGAACCGGCCATACACGACCAGGTCCTCGCGCATATAGATCTCCCACAGGTAGTCGAAATCGAACAGCACCTTTGCCCGCCCCCGCGCGCTCACTGGGTCGAGTGGCGACAGGAACGCCACTTCCTTCTCGGTCGAGGTCTCGATGGGCATCCATGCGACCGGTACGCGGCCCGCTTCAACTTCCGCCAGGAGTGCGACGTCTTCGGCCAGCATGAACGCGCCGCCTCGCGAGCCTTCGACGTGAATGCGTACGATCTCGCCGCGATCGATGAGCGCTTCCTCGATCTCGCGCACCTCGCGGCTGCTGACCGGTCGTGATAGCCAATGCCTGAACGAACCTGGCCTTCCTTCTCCAATCCGTCCAATCCCCGCGAACGCTACGGACTTCCGTGCCACGAAGAGGTCGGCTTCGAGCGCCTCTGCTGGCTCCAGGAGATGTGACGGCGCCACCAGCTCAGCCCGCGCGTAGATGCGTTCGAACCCCTCGCGATGGTGTGTCATCGCCTCGCCGGTCCTCCACAGGTAGTAGAGCGCCAGCGAACTGTCCCGGCCTCCCCGGTAGTCTTTCACGATGATCCTGCCGTTCGAGGCCATCTCTTTCGCCGACACCGTGTCTCGTTCGTGGAGCGCCGCTCGCATCGCTTCGAAGGCCGGCCTGTGCTCCGCAACCGCTTTCCGGATGCCCTCGTGCTCACGCTCGCGTTGCATGATCGTTCGCCAGTAGGGCAACTCCTCCATTGGCCGCACCGCGAGCCACCCGCCCCAATCGAAGAATCCGCGTTCGTCGTACGTAACCTGGCTGAAGTATTCGGGCCGGTAGTCCGCCACCCGAGCGTGAAGCATCAGGTCGTGGCTTCGCGCCACAACCTGGAGTGGGTCGAGTTGCAGCTGCTCTATCGCGAGCATCGCCGCGCGCGTGCCGTCCACACCCGACCATCGCCGGCCGGGCCATAACCCTTGTTTTCCGAGCACAAGCCGCCGCGCGGTCCGCTTCGAAATCGTGATCGGCGGAGTCATCGCGTAAGCATGCGGGGAGCCGCAGAGCAGGTCATCGGTCGGCGGTACGGGTCGGCCGTGCTTCGACGGCGTCGCACGCTAGCGGTTCGCCTCAGGGAATAGCCCCACGAGGTTCTCTTCCTCCGTCGGCAGGCTCCGCGAGATCACGTCAATGTGGTCCAGCGCGATGCCCGCCCCAATGGCCACACACTCCAGGGGCGCGTCGGCGACATAACATGGGACGCCCGTCTCTTGCGTCAGCAGTTCGTCGATGTGCCGAAGCAGCGCCCCGCCACCACTCAACACAATCCCACGGTCGATCACATCTGAAGCAAGCTCCGGTGGCGTCTTCTCCAGCACTGCGCGTACGGCCTGCACGATCGTCCCGAGGCAATCCTGGATCGCCTGCGCCACCTCGACGCTCGTCAGCGAAATCGTCTTCGGCAACCCGCTCAGTTGGTCGCGCCCGCGGACCTGCGTGGCGAGCCCCTCGTCCACAGGCAGTGCGCTGCCTATTGCGATCTTGATCTCCTCCGCGGTCTGCTCCCCGATGAGCAGGTTATGCCGGCGCCGCACGTACGCGACGATGGCCTCGTCGATGCGGTCGCCCGCCATCCGCACCGATTCGCTCACCACGATGCCGTACAGCGAGATCACAGCGGCCTCTGTCCGTCCACCGCCGATGTTGACGATCATGTTGCCCCGCGCTGTCCCTATCGGGATCTGGGCGCCGATGGCTGCTGCGAGCGGTTCCGGTACCAGGTGAGCCGGTTTGCGTGCGCCCGCCTGCTCCGCCGCGTCACGCACAGCCCGCTGCTCCACGCTTGTTACGCCGGCCGGTACCGTCACCATCACCTCTGGCCGCACAAGATTGAATCGCCCTGTAATCAACCCAATGAAGTACCGCAGCATCGCCTCGGTTGTGAGGTAGTCCGCGATTACGCCATCCCGCATTGGACGGATGACGCTGATCGAACCCGGCGTGCGTCCCTGCATGGCCCGCGCCTCTTCGCCCACGGCCACCACGGCGTTGTCGCGGTTGTGGCGGGCCACCACCGATGGCTCGTTCATGACGATCCCCTGGCCCTTCACATAAACGAGGATGTTTGCCGTCCCAAGGTCGATGCCAGCGCGCTTTGGCGCGAGAAAATCCATGGGCATCACACACGCTCCACGTTCGCGCCCAGCGCGCGAAGCTTGCTATCGAGGTGTTCGTATCCCCGGTCAAGATGAGAGATCTCGTCGATGTAGGTTGTCCCTTCGGCGGCAAGTGCCGCCAGCAATACTGCGGCGCCCGCCCGGACGTCCAGCGCGCGTACGTTCGTGCCGCTGAGCTTCGTCGGCCCGCTGACGATTGCCGACGACCCCGTGTTGACGATCTCGGCGCCCATCTTGCGCAGTTCGCCGACGTAGAGCATGCGGTTGTCGAAGACCCGCTCATGGATGATAGACACACCCTTCGCCTGCGTGAGCAATGCCGCCATCGGTGCGTGCAGGTCAGTGGCGAGCCCGGGGTACGGCAGCGCCTGGAAGCTGATTGCGCGCAGGTTGCCCGTCGCCCCAACATGCAGCGTGTCGGTGGTCGCATCCACCTGCGCGCCCGCCGCCTTGAGTTTCGCCAGCAGCGCATCCATCACCAGCACCGGGCTATCTTCGATTTCGATTGAGCCCCCGGTGATAGCCGCCGCAACGGCGTATGTTCCCGCTTCGATACGGTCCGGCATCACACGGGCACGTGCACCGTGCAGGCGCTCGACACCCTCGATTTCTATCATCTGCGTGCCGATACCGCTCACACGCGCCCCCATGGCATTGAGCAGGTGCGCCAGTTCTTGCACCTCTGGCTCCGTGGCCGCATTGACGATCGTCGTGCTCCCGCTCGCGAGGGTGGCTGCCATCATGACGTTCTGCGTACCGGACACCGACGGGTAGTCCATGAAAACGCGGCCGCCGTGCAGGCCGTCGTCCGCACGTGCGATGAACCGCCCCGATTCGCGAAAGATGACTGCGCCCATGGCTTCGAAACCGCTTAGATGCACGTCAATCGGACGCTGGCCGATGGCATCACCGCCCGGCGGTGCGGAGGATGCGTAGTGGTGACGAGCGACGAGCGGGCCCATGACCTGAAACGAAGCCCGGTTCTCGCTCATCAGGTCGCCAGGCGCCTCGCACTTATCGAGCCCTCGGGCATTGATACGAAGCGTGCCGGGTGTCGTCGCGTCGACCGTCGCGCCAAGATGCGTCAGCAACTCGCCGAGGCTTTCAACGTCGGTGATGTCCGGTACGTTCGAAAGGACGACATCGTCGTCGGTCAGCAGCGCAGCGCACATGGCGGCAAGAGCGTGGTTCTTCGCGCCAGACACACGCACGACGCCTTGTAACGGTACGCCACCATGGACAACATAGCGGGGAGGACGGACGCGATTGCTCATCCGTGCTCAGCATAAAGCGCAGCGGGCCATTGAGCGATGCCACGCGAGGGGCTACACGTACTCCAACATCTGCATCCCTACACCTGCGAGTTCCGCGCCCGGGATGGTTGCAACCCGGGTGCCGGGCAACACGCCGGTTGCTGGCTCGGAAGGGCTGAAACCTCGCGCGCGTGCCGTCGCGACGGCAGCGTCGAGATCGTCGACCTCCCAGGCTGCCATGCTCCCGAGACCTGGCGGTCGCGAGGCGAGAGGGCTTTCCGGTGACTCCGGTCCCAGCAGTTCGACAATCGCGTCCCCGATCTTCATCTGGCGGATGATCATCGCTCGCCCCCGCACTTCACCGTACACCGCCACACCAAGGATGTTGCTCCAGGCCTCGGTCGACGCTTCGATGTTCGGTGCCATCACGGCAAGATGGTCGAGCCGTTTCAGCGGGAAACTGTGTGCGAAATAGCCGGCCGCCTCCCGCCGGGCGTGTTGGGCGTCCCGCGCCTCCGTGTACTGGATGGCGCCAACATTTGCCGCCAGATTTGGGATACCCTCCAGCGCTGTGACCTCGCCGATCTTGCTGCCGCC
>JAFKFP010000238.1 GCA_017308185.1 bacterium
AAGTGCGGTCAGCGGCGCGCCTTCGGCCTGGTACTTCATCGCGGCGTCGTAGATCGGCATCGTCGTCCCGTCCGGCAGATGCCGCGTCACACCGCCCTCTGTCCCGGGCGCCAGCAGGTTTCGCAGGCGAATATTCGCGAACGTGCCCCGCATCATCACTTCGTGGTTGCCCCGCCGCGAGCCGTACGAGTTGAACTCCTCGCGCGGCACCTCGTGCTCTTGCAGGTACTTGCCAGCCGGGCTCGAAGCAGCAATGTTCCCTGCCGGTGAGATGTGGTCGGTCGTGACCGAGTCGCCCACCATGACGAGCACCCTCGCCCCGGTAATGTCTTTCACAGGCTCCGGTTCACGCGGCATCCCTTCGAAGTACGGCGGATTCTTCACGTACGTCGAGTCCGGGTCCCACGCGTACAACTCACCCGTCGGCACCGGCAGGTCGGACCATGCCGGCCCCCCGTCGAACACCTCGCTGTATTGCTTGTGGAACTGGCTCGACCGCACTGCCTCCTCCACCGCTTCATCAATGTCTGCCCCCGTGGGCCAGATGTTGCGAAGGTACACGGGCTCGCCATCATTGCCGATGCCCAGTGGTTCATCGACGAGGTCCGCATCCATGCGCCCGGCGATGGCGTACGCGACCACAAGAGGCGGCGACATCAGATAGTTGGCGCGCACGTCCGGGTTAATGCGTCCCTCGAAGTTGCGGTTGCCCGAGAGCACCGAAACTGCCACCAGGTTCGCGCCGTGGATTGCGTCCGCAATCTCTTCGTCGACTGGACCGGAGTTGCCGATACAGGTGGTACAGCCATAACCGACCAGTTCGAACCCAAGCTCATCGAGATAGCGTTGCAGCCCGGCTTCGGCAAGGTAGTCCGTCACCACTTTCGACCCCGGCGCGAGGCTGGTCTTCACCCATGGCTTCGACTTCAACCCCTTCTGCACCGCATTGCGTGCGAGCAGGCCGGCTGCAAGCATCACCTCCGGGTTGGACGTGTTTGTGCAGCTCGTGATCGCCGCGATCACCACCGACCCATTCGAAAGTTCGAAGTCGGCGCCGCCTTTCGATACCGGCACGGCTGCATCCAGTTCGCCCCCGCCCGCGGTCAGGATGTCCGGCAGCGCCTTTGCCCAACTCTCTTTTGCGTCGGAGAGCGCCACGCGATCCTGCGGACGCTTCGGACCGGCGATTGAAGGGTCGACGTCGCCGAGGTCGAGCTCCAGCGTGTCCGAGAAAAGCGGCGGCTCGACGCCGTCTGTGCGAAAGAGTCCCTGCTCCCTGGTGTACGCCTCGACGAGCTGGACAAGCTCCTCCGGCCGCCCCGTGAATCGCAGGTACCGCAGCGTTTCGTCGTCGACCGGGAAAAAGCCCATCGTCGCGCCATACTCGGGCGCCATGTTGGCGATGGTTGCGCGCGAAGCCAGCGGCAGATCATCCAGTCCTTCACCGTAGAACTCGACGAATTTCCCCACCACGCCCTTCGCGCGCAGCATCTGCGTGACTCGCAGCACGAGGTCCGTCCCGGTCGCACCCTCGCGGAGTTTGCCCGTCAGTTTGAAGCCCACTACCTCAGGAATGAGCATTGATACCGGCTGGCCGAGCATCGCCGCCTCTGCTTCGATCCCGCCGACGCCCCAGCCCAGCACGCCGAGCCCGTTGACCATTGTCGTGTGGGAGTCTGTGCCCACAAGTGTGTCAGGGTACGCGGAGAGCACTCCATCGGTGTCCTTCGCGAATACGACTGAGGCCAGGTATTCGAGGTTGACCTGGTGACAGATTCCCGATCCCGGCGGCACGACCCGGAACTCCGCGAGCGCCTGCTGCCCCCAGCGCAGAAACTGGTAGCGCTCCCTGTTCCGGACGAACTCCATCTCCACGTTCCGCTGGAATGCGGAAGGGCTGCCGTACGCGTCCACCTGCACCGAGTGGTCGATCACCAGGTCTACAGGCTGCAGCGGGTTGATGCGCTCCGGATCCCCGCCCATCGCTTTGATTGCGTCGCGCATCGATGCGAGGTCGACGACGACCGGCACGCCGGTGAAGTCCTGGAGCAGCACACGAGCAGGCGTGAACGCGATTTCGCGGTCAGTGCCAGAATTTGGCTGCCAGTTTGCAAGCGCCTCGATATCCTCTTTTGTTACCGCGCGGCCATCCTCTAGTCGCAACAGGTTCTCGAGCAGCACCTTGAGTGAGAGCGGTAGCCGGGCGACGTGACCGACTCCGGCGGATTCCAGCGCCGAAAGCCGCGAAATCGTGTACGACTTTCCCGCGACTGTCAGCGTCCCTTTGCTTGCGAAGCTATCTGCAGGCAGTTACGGCAATGGCAGAAGCATCGCGTCACAAGAAGCGGTACGTAGCGGGCACGCTGTTTCCCATTCCCAGGCCTCCCTTCGCGTAAGGTACCTGGGCCCTCGTCCTCGCCGGCGTGGTTCACCATGCCGGGAGTTCGTCTCTGCGCTTGCCTCGCGACTTCCCCACTGGAAGGGGACCGTTGGGCCCGGGGCCGGCATTGGGATGGGACGAACACCCGCAGTATAGCGCAGTTACGGATGGGCAGGTGTACCAGCCGCCTGCTATGTGCGGTCGCCGACGCTGGGTAACTCACTCGCCTCGCCGCTCGTGGCCGAGCCGCGTCACGCCCAAATACTTGTCAAAAGGGCCGCGCATCTCACATTTGTTACCTGAAATTGATGACAGGCCTCAATGCGGGCTGCTATCCTCGGTGTGGTACCCGCGTTCCATCGGCCTCAAGGGAGGCTTCTTTCAAGGCGCACGATGACCGTCAGGGACCAGTAATCTCCAGGAGGTCGTCGGGTGCCTTACACCGACAAAATTTTGACCTGCGCCGATTGCGGCGCGTCGTTCACCTTTACCGCGGGTGAACAGGAATTCCACGAGTCCAAGGGCTTCACCAATGAACCGCGCCGTTGCCCGGACTGTCGTCGCGCTCGCAAGGGTGGCGGCGAGGGCGGCGGCGGTAGCCGCGCCCCGCGCGAAATGTTCAGCGTGACCTGTGCATCTTGCGGTAAGGATGCCCAGGTGCCGTTCCAGCCCCGTGGCGACCGGCCCGTCTACTGCAGCGACTGCTACACCCCCCGCACTGGCGGTGGCGGCGGTGGTAGCCGCGGCGGCTACGGCGGCGGTGGTGGCGGTGGCTACGGCGGTGGTGGCGGCGGCTACGG
>JAFKFP010000058.1 GCA_017308185.1 bacterium
CGTAATCGGGTGCGAGGGAGTGTTCGCGGAGGCTATCGGACCCGCGAAAAGCCCGGAGTTCATCCTGGAGTTCGCGGATGCGGTCGTTCGTGGCGCCGGCGGTCGTGCCGCAAAGGAGGAGCGACTGGATGCGAGATGGCGCCAGGCGTGCGAGGCCGGCGACAGCGCGACCGCCCATCGATTGGGCGACGATGTGGGCGCGGGCGATACCCAGGTGCTCGAGAAGAGCGACAAGGTCGGTCCCGAGCGCCCAGCGGCCGACGCCCATTTCGCCGGTGGAGCGTCCCCAGCCGCGGGCGTCGTAGACCGTGCAGCGAAAGTGCGATGCGAACGCTGCAACCTGTTGCCACCAGCAGAGGTGGTTGCCGCCGGCGCCGTGGATGAACGCGATGTCGGGGCCGGAGCCGTGCTGTTCGTAATAGAGGCGGGCGCCGTTGACGTTGGCGAAGGGCATGCGCGGAGTCTAGAGTCGCGAGCGGGCCCGCACAACGCTCAGTGGTGGGGGCGAAGGCGCGAGCCGATCCATTCGCGGACGTCGGCGTCGAGGGCGAGGGTGACGCCCTGGATGATGATGAGGTTGGTGGCGAGGATGAAGATCCAATCTTCGAGGACGAAGCTGCCGTCATCGATGGCGAGGCGCTTCGATGGCGCTATGGACCAGATGCCATCGTGCAGCGCGGCCATATCGCAGAGCCCGAGGAAGGCGGTGGTCATGACCAGCGTGGCAACGATTGGACGCCATTCGAGCAGGAGCACACGCCATCCCACGAGCCACTCGAGTGCGATGAGCGGGAGGGCAAATGCGGCGATGAGCACGAGATAGGTCACTTGCGGCCCCATGGTCGCCGGAGCGCAAGTGCGGTAAGCGTGCCGGTGAAAACGACCTGCAGGGCGATGGCCACGAACGTTTCCCAGGGCAGGCGCCAGACGGTGCTGCCGGTTTTCGCGGGATCGAAGCGCCAGACGCCGTTATGCACGAGGACGTACGCCCAGGGGATGGTGTAGGCCATGGCCACGACGACAGCGATCGCCAGCGCAATAGCGAGAAGGCGGACATGGCGCGCGCCGTGGAGGGCCAGCAACAACGCTGACGGCGCGACGAGAAAGAGCAGCACGAATTGGAGATAGGTCATCGGAGGTCTCGCGCGCGGTGGACCCGCACATGGATATTCACGGTAACGGAGCGCGCGGCTATGGTCGGCGGTCCCGGGCGTATCGCCTCGTGGCCCCGTCGCGTAGGCTGAGACGTCACGGAGGAGAAGACCATGCGTATTGGGATAGGGATAGGCGGCGAAGGGGACCTCAACCATGTGCTTGAGGAGTTCACGCGGGCGGAGACGGCAGGATTCGATGCGGCGTGGGTATCGAACATTTTCGGGGTGGACGCGATAACGCTTCTTGCGCTCGCGGGCCGCGTCACGAGCCGGCTGGAGCTGGGCACGTTCGTGGTGCCCACGTATCCCCGTCACCCGGCAGCACTGGCGCAGCAGGCACTCACGGCATCGGCGGCGAGCGGTGGGCGTTTCACGCTCGGGATAGGCCTGAGCCATCGCGTCGTCATCGAGAACATGTTCGGGCTGGATTATTCGAAGCCGATCCGCCACATGCGGGAGTACCTCTCGGTGTTGTTGCCCCTGTTGGCGGGGGAAGCCGTCCAATTCCAGGGTGAGGAGTACCGCGTCGCGGCGCAAATGTCAGTGCCGGGTGCGAAGCGGCCAGACGTGATCGTGGCCGCGCTCGGACCTCAGATGCTGCGGCTCACCGGCCGCATGGCCGACGGGACGGCCACCTGGATGGGCGGAGCGGCGTACCTTGAGAAGACGGCGATCCCGGCGATCACGACGGCAGCCGCGGACGCGGGACGGCCGGCGCCGCGTGTGGTTGCCGGTTTTCCTGTGGCGGTGACGGCGGATGTAGCGGCCCGCGAGGCGGCGAGCAAGCAGTTTGCTATCTACGGCCAACTGCCGTCGTATCGCGCCGTACTCGATATCGAAGGTGCGGCAGACGCTTCCGGGGTGGCCATCGTGGGGAGCGAGGACGAGGTTGAGCAGCAGATCCGGCACCTCGCCGCCATCGGGGTGACGGATTTCAACGGTTCGCTGTTCCCGGTGGGCGACGACCGCACGGTTATTGGCCGTTCGTACGAGTTGCTCGCGGGGCTTGCCAAGGCAGGTGTGTAGGCCGGGCCGCCGGGGCTAACCGCCCACAGCAGCCCTGCACATGGCTACGTGTTGCCGCGCTGCATGCGCTCGGCGGTGGCACCGGGGATAGGGATGCCGGCATCGGCGAAGGCTTTCCCGATGGCGGCGACGTTCGGCCCGAAGATGCCGCCGCGGTGTTCGGACACGAACCGGTTGTCATCGACGAGGCGCGAGAGTTGGCCCTGGAAGTGCGGGGCGACGTAGCGCGCGAGCAGTTCAAAGCTGTGCTTCGTCTTCTCCCAGCTGGCCCATTCATGGGCGAGGCCGAGGATGGCGCCGAAGCCGCCCGACAGTTCGAGCATGCGTTCGATGGCTTCGATGGCGTCATCCGGCGAGCCGACGATGGCGCCGCCGCGCTCGACGGTAGGCACGATTTCCTGGGAGGTGTTGGGGTCGGAGGGGCGGCCGAGGGTGTTTTCAAAGTAGTCTTTGTTCCAGCGGAGGCTGCGGTCGGCTACGTCGGCAAAGGCTTCTTCTCGAGTGTCAGCGAGGTGGATCGGGATGACGAGGCGCCAATTCTCGCGAGAGACGGTTTGATTCGCTTTGGCGGCCGCATCTTCGGCCATTTCCCATGTCGTTGGCAGCTTGATGAGGCCGCCGGGCTGAGAGACGGCGACGGACAGGATACCCACGCCGTGCTTGCCCGCAGCGACGGGACCGGCAGGGGAGAATGTGCTGGCGACGGCTACGGGCATGTGGGGGTAGGTGTAGGGGGCGAGCTGGAGGCGGGCCTGGCGGAGGGTGAACCACTCGGTCTCCATGTCCACGGTCTCGCCGCGGAAGAGGGCGAGGATAGCGCCCAGCGCCTCATCCATGCGCTGGCGCTGGGTGAGGGCATCGATGCCCATCATGTAGGCATCGGAGGTGAGCGCGCCCGGACCGACGCCGAACATTGCCCGTCCACGCGTGAGGTGGTCGAGTTGCACCATGCGGTCGGCGAGGATGAACGGGTGATGGTATGGCAGGCTACTCACCCCGGTGCCGAGTTTGATGGTACGGGTGTGCTGTGCGGCGGCGGCGATCATGACTTCGGGCGAGGCGATGATTTCCCAGCCGGCGCTGTGGTGCTCACCGATCCAGGCTTCGTCGAAGTCGAGATCGTCGAGGTGTTTGATAAGGGCGAGGTCGCGTTCCATGGCAACCGTCGGGTTTTCACCGAGGTGATGGAACGGCGCCATGAAGATGCCGAACTTCATGCGCTGAGGACGATAGCTCACAGAAAACCTCCCGCGGGTAATGCGGCGCTAGCGTCAGCGATTACGGACTGGAATGCAAGCCGCAGGCTCAGGACTTTGCTTTCGGCGGTGGTGTGCCGAGGCCTGCCATCGGGGTGAGGACGTCCATGTCGATATCGAGCAGTACGGGGCCATCCGCGACGACGGCGCTCGCGAAGGCATCGTGGAACGCTTTGACGCCGCTGACCGTCTCGCCAGGCATGCCCATGCCGCGCGCGACCATGGCGAAATCGGGGGTTGCGAGTTCGACGCCGAACTGGCGGCCCTCGAAGGTACGCCCCTCGATGGCGCGCAGGACGCCGTAGCCGCGGTCGTTGAAGACGCAGATGATGATGGGAACGTTGTATTGGACGGCGGTGGCCAACTCTCCGATGTTGAGCATGAAGCCGCCGTCGCCCTGGATAATGGCGGTCTTTTTGCCGCTGCCGATGGCCGCGCCGATGGCGAGCGGCAACGCCGGTCCGATTGCGGCGGAGGTAGGGTGGATGGATGTGCGCGGCTCAAGGATCGGGATGGCTCGGTTCCCCCAGAGGTAGGCAGGGACGGTAGCGTCGCGCACGATGTTGGCGTCGCGGGGGAGGAGTTCGCGCATGGAGTCCATGATGGCGGTGTAATCGGCGCCAATGTCGTCGCGGATCTGGGCTCGCACTTCATCGCGGATGGATTGGGCGCGTTCGAGGAACGCGGGATCCGCGCCCGGGGCGCCATTGAGCGATTGGAGGATTGCGGCCAGGCCGAGGCGTGCATCGCCAGCGATGGCGACATCGGGCGTATAGGAGCGGCCGAGCACGCCGGGGTCGGCATCGAGGTGAATGAGCTTGCCGGGGATCTTCAACGTCCAGTTGCGGGTAGCGCCGCCCTGGAACCTGGTACCGACGGCGAGAACCACATCGGCTTCGTCGATGACCGGGGTGAACTGGGGTTGCTGGGGGTGGGGGCCCATGGAGAGCGGGTGATCCTCAGGGATGGCGCCGCGGCCATTGACGGAGGTGAAGACGGGCGCATTGAGGGCTTCAGCGAGTTTCACCAGTGATGCGGAGGCATCGGCGGTGACGACGCCTCCACCCGCCCAGATGATGGGGCGCTTCGCTTTGCGCAGGAGCGTGGCAGCCTGTTCGAGGGCGGCGCGCGGGGGGCGTGGCTGGGGCCAGCCTTCGACGGCCGGGACATCGATTTCGGCGCGGGCGTACTGGAAATCGACCGGGATTTCGACGGCAGCCGGACGCGGACGGCCAGTCATGACGCTTGTGGCGGCCCGGAAGATGGCAGCACCGATCTCTTCCGGGCGGCGCACGCTCTCGGCGTGGCCGGTGACGGTGCGGAGCATGGGCAACTGGTTTTCCGCTTCGTGGAGGAATCCGCGTCCCTTGCCGTAGTAGGTGGAATCGATCTGCCCGGTGATCATGAGGACGCGGCTGGAGGCGAACGAGGCTTCGAAGAGGCCCGTCATGCTATTCGTTGCGCCCGGGCCGGTGCTCGTTATCGCGACGCCGAGCTTGCCTGTCGCGCGGGCATAGCCATCGGCGGCATGGAGCGCGCCCTGTTCGTGGCGGACACCAATGGGGGTGATGCCGCCACCGCGGAGGATGGCATCGTAGATGGGGATGTTGTGGACGCTCACAATGCCGAAGACGTGTTCGACGCCGAGCGCGCGAAGCGTTTCGTAGACAGCGTCGCCGCCGGTCATTTCACGCATAGGGGGCTCCCTGGTGTGCCTCGGAGAGGCTGTATGTGAGGCGCATCGTACCTGATCTACCGGGTTGGCGGGCATCGGCGCGGGTGATGGCGCGCGGATGAACCGGCTATGCTCGTGCGTGGAGGTGGCCTATGCAACCGCGGATTTCGCCACAGACGGAGGAACTGGTACGGCGGATGTACGAGGCATTCAACAAACGGGATATCGGTGCGGCGCTCGGCTTCATGCACGCGGATGTCGATTGGCCGAACATGCTTGAAGGGACGCGTGCGCACGGACATGCAGAAGTTCGCACGTATTGGGAGGGGCAGTTTGCGGTGATCGACCCACACGTTGAACCTACGGGTATGACGCAGAGCGACGATGGGCAGGTGGTTGTGGATGTGCACCAGGTGATTCGCCACCTGGACGGGACGATCCGGGATGACCGCACGGTGCGGCATGTCTACACCATGCGGGATGGTTTGGTGGCGCGCATGGACGTGCGGGCAGTTGATTAGGTAGCGGTGAGGAAGGTGTCGAGGGCCTCAATCGCATCGGGCTCTGTCAGGACGGGGGCGTGGCCGACGCCCGCAACGACGGCGAGCCGTGCGTTAGGCATTTCCGTGACCATGCGCTGGGCGGTCTCGGGGGCGAGGACATCGCTGTTGGCGCCACGGAGAATGAGCGCCGGACAGGAGATGCGGCGCACCGCGTCCCAGGGGTCGAGTTTCGGCGGTTGTTGTGCCGAGAAGGTACGGATGGCAGGGTCCATCTTCCAGACATAGACGCCGGTGTCGTTCTTGCGGACGTTCCAGCGGGCAAATGACTCAACCTGGTCGTCAGGAAGGTGCTCGACCATGGGGGCGTAGTTCTCGCGGTAGTACCTGACAACGGCTTTCATGTCCGGGAAGGCTTCCGGGGCGTGAGCCACGTACTCGCCAATGCGCGCGAGGCCACGAGGGTCGATCTCCGGGCCGATATCGTTGATGACGACGCGGGTGACGCACTCGGGGTGTTGTGGAGCGTAGTTCATCGTGATGATGCCGCCCATGGATGTACCGACGAGCGCGAATGTGCGGATACCGAGTGCCGAGCGCACAGCTTCCAGGTCCGCGACATAATTGTCGGTGTGGTAGCCATTGGGCGGGCCCCATTCGCTTTCGCCGCGGCCACGGACATCAAGGCAGTAGACGTGGCAGTGTGCGGCGAGCCGGGCTGCGGCCACATCGAAGGTGTGGGCCTGGCCGGCGAGGCCATGGATCATGATGACGACAGGGTTGCCGGGGTTTCCCCGTCCGATAAGGTGATGGCGAAGCCCGTTTGCCTCGACGAAGATGTCGCGAGCGCCTGGTTCCATGGTCTTCTTTACCTCCATCCGCGCGGATCGGCTGGATTGTACCGCGCAGGATGCTGCTGTGAAGGCGCGACGCCTACAGGGGCTGCCGCCCGGCGAAGCCGGAATCGAGTGTGTGCCAGGCGGTGATGTCGACTTCTCCCAGCATGTAGCAGAGATAGACGATTTCGCCGTCGCGCTCGTGGTAGAAATCGATGAGGCCACGGTCGACATCTTTGAGCTCGACTTCGAAGGCGTTGAGTTCGGCCATAGCGGACGAGAGTTCCTGGGTGAGGGCTTCGTGGTGGTCGTCGTCGCTGATCTGGTCGTGCGGAAGGTGACCATTCCCGGCGGTCTTGGTGCTCGCGCGGGCCACGACGCCCTGCAGTTGGCGGAGGCCATGGGACGCGAGCCGGATGCGTTCGAGCACCGGCACGATGGATGGTAGGGCGGCGCGCGCCTCGGCGAGGCTGTAGATGCGCACGGGCGGTCACACGAACAGGTGCAGCGGCATCTGTGTCGGATGCACCGATGCGCCGCTTTCGAGGGTCTCGCGGTCGAGGAGTTCCTCGTGGACGCCCGGGCCGACGATGACGTTGCGGCCAACCTGGAGGCCGGGCGGGAGCGTGACCCGCTTGCCGATGATGCTGATGCCAGCGTTGACGATGTCGGGGCGTTCGGTGTTGGGGATGCCGGAGTCACCCGTGCCGACCCTGACCCCGCGGCCGACGACCACTTCTTTATCGAGGATAGAACGGTCGACCACGGCTCCTGCGCGGATGACGCAACGGTGCTGGATGATGGAATCGCGGACTTCGGCGCCCTTCTCGATGATCACGCCGGGCGAGATGACCGAGCGTATGGCTGTGCCGTCGATCTGGGCGGCGGGCGATATGAGTGAGTCTTCGATGTGCGCGGAGGAGCCGACGCGCGCAGGCGGCATGATTGCGCCAGCGGTGCGGAGTTTGAGTTCCGGGTCCTCGAGGTTGAGGGGGGAGTTTGCGCCGAGCAGTTCCATGTGGCTTCCCCAGTAGGACTCGATCGTGCCGACATCGCGCCAGTACGACTGGTACTGGTATCCGAAGACACGATGGTCACTGTACATGCGCGGGATAATGTCGCGGCCGAAGTCGTGGGAGCTCGCATCGCCCATGTCGGCGTCAGCCCGAAGCTGTTCGACGAGAACGTCTTTCTTGAAGACATAGATGCCCATCGAGATCCACGGGGAGCGTGGTTCGGTGGGTTTCTCCTGGAAGTCGACGACGCGCCCCTTGGGGTCGAGGTCGAGGACGCCAAAGCGGTGCGCTTCAGCACGGGGCACCGAGTAGACGGCGACGGTCGCGTCAGCGGAGGTGCTGCGGTGGTACGAGAGCATGTTGCGGTAGGAGGTGAGGTAGATGTGGTCGCCGGCGAGTATGAGGATATCTTCGCAACGGGACTCTTCTATCAGATAGAGGTTCTGGTAGACGGCGTCAGCGGTGCCGGAGTACCAGTCCATATCGGCGCGGCCGAGGTAGGGCTGGAGGATCTGGATGGAGCCATCGAGGGTATCGAGGCCCCAGGGGCGGCCCGCGCCGATGTGGTTCACGAGCGAGCGTGGGCGGTACTGGGTGAGCACGGCGACTTTCGTGATAGCGCTGTTCCCACAGTTACTCAATGCGAAGTCGATGATGCGGTATTGGCCGCCGAACACGACCGCCGGTTTCGCCCTCTGTTCGGAGAGCACCGAGAGGCGGTCTCCCTGGCCGCCAGCCAGAATCATCGCCAGCACATCGTTCATACCATCTCCTGCGCGTGATTTAACCATTCTACGGGCTGGAGGCTGGCACGTCAGTTGATCGGTGGCCGGGTGCCGCGGTCTAGAGCGCTCGCGACGGTGCTCCGATATGCTGTTGGGAACCTGCAAGGAGGCGCGATGCGGATGCGGATGTGCCGTGTAGCCCTCGCTCAGTTTGATGCAACGGTCGGCGACCTGGCTGGGAACGTGGCAGCCATTCGCAGGCATATCGATGGGGCCCGCTCGGCCGGGGCGAGCATTGTGGCGTTCCCGGAACTCGCGGTGACCGGCTATCCGCCGGAGGATTTACTGCTTCGCCGGGCGTTCTGCGCCGCATCGCGGGAGGCGACGGAGGCACTGGCGGAGGACACACGCGGACTGATCGCGATCGTTGGGTTCGTCGACTGGGATGGCGACGCGCACGATGCGGCGGCGATTTTCGTGGACGGCGAGCTGGTTGACGTGTACCACAAGCGCCGGTTGTGGAATTACGGTGTGGCCGATGAGGAGCGGTATTTCGCGGCGGGACGCCGTACGCCGGTGTATCGCGCGCGTGACTTCTGTTTCTCGGTGAGCATCTGCGAGGACATCTGGTATCCGGGTCTCCCACTGGATGCGATGGCGCTGGCGGGGGCGGAGCTAAACATCAACATCAGCGCGTCGCCCTACTACCGGGGGCGGCTTGAAGACCGGACCCGGATGCTGGGCACGCGCGCGTCGGACAACCTCATCGCGCTGGCGTATGTGAATGCGGTCGGCGGGCAGGACGAGTTGGTCTTCGATGGAGCGTCGCTCGCGTTCGATGCCGAGGGCCGCGTGATTGGCCGGGCACGACAGTTCGAAGAGCAACTCCTGGTTGCGGATTTTGACCTGGATGCGGTGGTGCAGCGCCGGCTCCATGATCTGCGGCGGCGCGTGGAGATGCGGGACCGGGATGGGGGATTGCATGCCCAGGTTGTGGAGATAGACTTCGGAGGCACGTCGGGAGCGTTGGAGGCGCCTGGCGCGGAGGTCGCGCCAGTGTTGCCACCCGAGGAAGAGGTGTGGTCGGCGCTGGTGCTTGCAACGCGCGACTATCTCGGCAAGACGGGCTTCAAGGAGGCGGTGATTTCGCTTTCGGGAGGGATCGACTCGAGCGTCGTGGCGGCCATCGCCGTGGATGCCATTGGTGCGGAGAATGTCATCGGGGTGGCGATGCCGAGCCGGTATTCGAGCGGGCACAGCGTTTCCGATGCGGAGCAGTTGGCGCAGAACCTCGGCATTCGCTACTTCGCGGTGCCCATTGAGCCGGCGCATAGCGCGATGCTCGAAATGCTGGCGCAGTGGTTCGAGGGCAGTCCGCCGGGGACAGCCGAAGAGAATCTGCAGGCGCGCCAGCGCGGCAATGTGTTGATGACGCTTTCGAACAAGTTCGGGTGGATCGCGCTGACGACGGGCAACAAGAGTGAAATGGCGACGGGCTACGCGACGCTGTATGGGGATATGGCGGGTGGCTACGCGGTCATCAAAGATGTGCCCAAGACGCTGGTCTTTCGGATTGCAGCGTGGCGAAACCTAAAGGCCGGCCGTGCGCTCATTCCGGAATCGGTGCTGACGAAGCCGCCGAGCGCCGAGCTGCGGCCGGACCAGTTCGATGCCGACAGCCTGCCGGCTTACGAGATACTGGACCCTATCCTGGAGGCGTACGTGGAAGACGACCGCACGCCGGATGAGATCATCGCGATGGGGTACGAGCCTGAGGTGGTGCACAGGGTTGTGGGGATGGTGGACCGCAACGAATACAAGCGGCGCCAGGCCCCTCCGGGTGTGAAGATCACGCCACGGGCGTTCGGGCGGGACCGGCGGTTCCCGCTGGCTGCGCGGTACGGCCTCCGGTAGCGATCAGTGGTCACGCGCCTCGAGTGCGGCGAGTGCAGCGCGCAGACCCTCCCGGGTTGTGCCGAGCGCGGAGTAAAACATGGGGTTCACCTCGCCTGAAGCGACGGTGCCGGCTGCGAGGATGATGGCAGTGATATGGGTACCCCCGCTTTCCCGAACGGCGCCGGCGATGCCGTTGATCGCCTCACGCGCGGCCGAGCCGAACATGACGTTCTCGGAGATGGGCGCGGCACCCTGACCCTGTACCGCGACGATCGCGGTGTTGACCACGGACGTTTGGGGTAGGCCTTCGACGCCGGCTGCGTTGAGCACCGTGAGGGCCCCCGCGAGGAGATGTTCCGGCGCGACGATCGCGACGTTCGTCTGATAACAGAGGTTCTGGGCTTCGCGCAGGGTTCGCTCGCCATCGGGCGCGAGTTGCACTTCGCTCACGGGTCAACCTCGAGCGGGTGTCCGTGGGCGCTGGGCACGATGTCGAGGACTTCGAGTTCCGCACGCTGACCGCGCCAGTCCTGCTTGAGGGAGTAGACGATGTCCACTTCATCGGCAATTTCGGCGTGACCCTGGCGAAATGCGATGGCGCCCCAGGTAATGCCCGCGTGGCGCAGGGTGAGCTTGAGGTGATCGCCGGTGGCGCCGACGGGCCTGGCGGTGACGACGGTGACGTTGCGGCTCAGTAGCACGGGCCGTGGGTTGCCCTGACCGCACGGCTCGAAGCGCATGAGGCCACGGACCTCGATGCCGGTGAGAGCTGAGAGCGGCGTTTCGGCGTCGATTTCGATTACCGGCCGCCGCTGGTGGTCATCGAGCATCTCGGCGGCAGTGTTCACGAGGCGGTCGCGCAGCGTATCGAGGTGCTCGTTCTGGACGGTGAAGCCGGCCGCTGCGCGATGGCCGCCGTGACGGACGAGCAGGTCTCGCTCCTTGCGGATGGCCCTGACGATGTCGAACGCGGGGATGCTGCGGGCGCTGGCGCGGCTTACATGGGGCCCGCGGTTGAGCACGATGGCCGGGCGGTTGCGGCGTTCGGCGAGCCTTGCGGCGACGAGGCCGACGATGCCGGCGTGGATATGGTCCGTGTGCACAAAGATGAGGGGATCATCGGCAGCGCCGCAAAGTTCTTCGGCGAGTTCGTAGGCCGCGGCCGTCTGTTCCTGGCGCTGGCGATTGAGGGTGTCGAGTTCTTCGGCGAGCAGGCGGGCCTGCCGGGGGTCGTCTGCGAGCATGAGTTCGAGTGCGATGTTCGCGTGCTTGAGGCGCCCGGCGGCGTTCATCCGAGGGCCCAGGGCGAAACCGAGGGCTTCGGCGCCGAGGTGCTCTACCCTGGTGCGGGAGACGGACGCGAGTGCTTCGAGGCCCGGCCGTAAAGAGTGTTGCATCTGTGCGAGGCCGGCAGTGACGATGCCGCGGTTTTCGTCGGTGAGGGGGGCGACGTCGACGACCGTGCCGAGTGCAACGAGGTCGATGAACATCGATTCGTCGAGGGAGCGACCAGAGGCTTCGTAGAGCACCTGGAGGAAGCGGTAGGCGACGCCAACAGCTGCGAGTTCGTCGAACGGGTAGGGTGAATCGGGACGCTTAGGGTTGACCGCTGCGACGGCGGCCGGCAATTCATCGGGGACGGTGTGGTGATCAAGGATGATGACATCGATGCCGAGCCCGTTCGCGTGCGCGACCTCTTCGACGGAAGTGATGCCGCAGTCCGCGGTGATTAGCAGTCCGACGCGTGCGGTGTGGAGCCGATCAATGGCTCCCGTATTGAGCCCATACCCCTCGGTGAAGCGGTCAGGTATGTAGTTCGTGGTCTGTGCACCGAGCGCCCGGAGGCCGATGTGGAGTTCTGCGACGGAGGTGACGCCGTCGACATCGAAGTCGCCATAGAGGGCGATGGTTTCGTGGTGTGCGATGGCGCGGCGTACTCGCGCGATCGCGTCGTGCATGCCGGGGAGTTCGAGCGGGTCGTACGCGGTTGCAAGGTGTGGCTTATAGAACAGGTCGGCCTGTGCGCGCGTGGTGATCCCGCGGGCAGCGAGCACAGCGGCGACGATGGGCGGGAAGCGCGGTATGCCGTTCTGGCGCGCGGAGGGGTCGCGAAGGCGCCATCGAGGCCTGCTAGCGTCGGCGATGGCGGTCATGATTTCACGACGGCCGGTAGCGGCGGAGGACAAGGCTGGCGTTGTGGCCGCCGAAGCCGAGCGAGTTCGTCATGGCGATATCAACGGTTGCTGAGCGTGCGGTGTTGGGCACGTAATCGAGGTCACAGTCGGGGTCGGCTGTTTCGTAGTTGATGGTTGGAGGGATGATGCCTTCCTGGAGCACCTGCACGCATATTGCGGCTTCGATGGCGCCTGCCGCACCGAGCGAGTGACCGATCATCGACTTGGTGGAGCTAATGGGGAGTTCGTGTGCGTATTCGCCGAAGACGCGCTTGAGGGCGAGTGTTTCGAGGCGGTCATTGAGTGGGGTGGACGTACCATGGGCGTTCACATAATCGATGTCATCCGGTTCGATACCCGCCATGCGCAGGGCACTGTGCATGGCGCGGGTGGCGCCTTCGCCGTGTTCGTCGGGACGGGTAATGTGGAAGGCGTCGCTGGTGGCCCCGTAGCCCGCGAGTTCTGCGAGGATCGTGGCGCCGCGGGCGCGTGCATGGTCTTCGGCTTCGATGACGAGGATGCCGGCGCCTTCACCCATAATGAAGCCATCGCGGCCGAGATCGAATGGACGTGAAGCGCGGGGCGGGTCGTCGTTACGGACTGTGAGGGCGCGTGCCGCGGCGAAGCCGGCGACGCAGATCGGGGTAATAGATGCTTCGGTGCCGCCGGCAAGTGCGACATCAGCATCGCCGCGGCGAATGATATTTGCTGCTTCGCCGATGCTATCGGCCCCGCTGGCGCAGGCGCTGATGAGGGCGTAGTTCACGCCGCGGGCGCCGAGGCGAATGCTGAGTTGGCCGCTCGTCATATCGGCGAGCATCATGGGCATGAGAAAGGGGCTGACGTGCCCAGGCCCGCGAGCGAGCAGTGCATCGTACTCGTTCATGAGGGTGCCGACGCCGCCGATGGCAGTGCCGACAACCACCGCCATGCGGTCGCCAGCTTCGGCGGGGTCGAGAGCGGCCTGGCGGAGGGCTTCATCGGCGGCGACGAAGGCGAATTGGGTGACGCGATCGGCGCGCCGGGCTTCTTTCCTCTCCATGTAGGTGGTGGGGTCGAAGTCCTTGACCTCGGCGGCGACGCGGGATTCGAAGCCCGTGGGATCGAAGAGCGTGATTCGATCGATGCCGGGAGTCCCGGCGACGAGGGCATCCCATGTGCTGCAGGCATTGTGGCCGAGCGGAGTAATCATGCCCGTGCCGGTCACCACTACACGCCTCACAGTCACCTCACGTTCCAATCAGTTCCTTGCGTGGCAGTGTACATCAGCCCTGCCGTATGTCGCGGACTGTGCGAGGCAGGCGGGCCGCCAATTCGGTGGCGAGCAGCCCGGAATCGCCCAACTCTTCGCGGAGCGTCTCGCCCGTCATGCCGTGGACATAGACACCGAGCGATGCGGCATCGAACGGGTCGGCACCCTGTGCGAGGTAGCCTGCGATGATGCCAGCGAGCACGTCGCCCGCACCCGCGGTGGCGAGCAGCGGGTTGGCAAACGAGCTAAGCCGTGCGCGACCGTCTGCTGCGGCTATGACTGTGTGCGCGCCTTTGAGGACGACGATGCAACCGAAGCGTTGCGCGGCCTCTTGCGCGATTTCGAGCCGTCGGGCCTGCACATCGGCAACGCTCATGCCCAGGAGCCTGGGCATTTCGCCGGGATGCGGCGTGAGGATCGCCTGGGGAGGCACCCTGCCTGCCGCATCGGGAAAGGTGGCGACGGCATTGAGCGCATCAGCGTCGAGCACGAGCCCGTGCTCAAAATCGGGCAGGAGGGCCCACGTGAGCGCGCGTGTGTCTTCGAAGTTCCCCATGCCCGGGCCGAGGACAACAGCGTCGAAATCGGGTAGAGCGGCGCGCAGGGCGGCAACTTCGTTTGCTTCGATTTCACCGTGATCGCCGGACTCAAGCGGGAGCCACGTCGCCTCGGGGAGTGAGCCGGCGAGCATCACCTGCACATCTTCGGGACAGGCGACGGTGACGAGTCCCGCGCCCGCGCGATAGGCCGCCGACGCGACCATGAGTGGCGCTCCGGCAAACCGGTGGCTTCCTCCGATGGCGAGGACGCGGCCGAAGGTGCCCTTGTTGGAGTCTGTCGCTCGGCCGGGTAGCAGGGGCCGGATGAGCCGCGAGGTCATGAGTTCGAGTTGGACGGCCGCCTGCGCTGCGGCGGGAATTCCGATGTCGATGACCTGGACGCGGCTAAGCACCGAACTCGCGGGTGACTGGTACATGCCGACCTTGGGCA
>JAFKFP010000059.1:0-14500 GCA_017308185.1 bacterium
TCGCGCCGAACCATTGAGTCCTATCGATGCGGCTACGCTCTGGCCCCAGATGCACCGGCTTGGTACGGAAGTCATCGCCACGCGCGGAGGGGAGAACCTGCTCGTCAGCTCCGCACTTGCCGCCACAGGTATCGCGCGGCTCCCGCGCCTGGCTCCCATCCGTCGCACAACCGTGGTGGGCATGCGTCACGGCGTGGGTTACCGGGGCGTGCTCGCGGCAAGGGAACTGGCTGGTGGGGCCGCATGGGAAGTGGCCACGCTCCGCATTCGCCGCGACAAGGATGACGATGCGGTGACGGTGCTCATCGAAGGCAGCGCCGAGGAGGCCATGCGCCGGGGCGGCCGCACGCTCTTTCTCCGGTGCGCCGAAGGCTCACCCCATGCGCCCGCGCTCCGGAAGGCGGGCATGTTCGCCTACCGTGTCGAGCGGCTGTTCGCCATCCCGGTGACGGCGAAGCCGTCGCCCACCGTCTTTCGCCCTGTCACGCGGCGCGACCGGCATAACATCTTCCGCCTCTACTGCCACGCTGTGCCCGAAGGCGTCCGCCGCCACGAAGCGACGACCCAGCAGGAATGGCGGGCGGTGCTCGATTCGTTCGAATGCCGCCGGGAATATGCGCTCGACCGCGGCACGTCGCTCGCCGCATGGGTTGGCATCGGAGAGCGCGAAGCCCATGTGATGGTCGACGCTGTAGAAGGCGCCATCGATGCCGCTCTTGACCTCGTGGAGGCCCAACTCGGCCATCACGGGTGCCTTGTCATCGCCCAACATCAGCCTGGCGTCGAGCGGATGGCTATCGAGCGGGGCTACACGCCACTCGGCGTGCGGCTGGTATGTGTCCGCAGCCTGGCCCAACGAATCCCGCTGAAGGAGGTGATTGTGGCCCCGGCCGATTCCCTGCCGCTGCCACAGTAGACCGTGACACAACTTCAACCAGAACCACTCCTCCCCAACGAACAGATCGTCACTGATGACCTGGACCTGCTGCTCGAAGCGCTCCCGCCTCGCATTGTCGAATCGCTCCAGGGCGACGACCGCCGCACCGCGCTCTTGGAAGTGATCATGGATCTCGGCCGCCTGCCCGAGGCCCGCTACCCCGGCCGCGAAGTGGTGCTCAGCCGCAGCGAAGTCACCGAAGAGGACCTCCAATACGTCACCGAGCATATTGGGGACTTTGGCGAAGATAACCGTGCCGGGATCGAACGCACGCTGCATCGCATCTCGTGCATTCGCAATCGACGCGGCAAGGTCGTCGGGCTCACCTGCCGCGTTGGCCGTGCAGTCTACGGCACCATCCGCGTCATCGATGACCTCGTACGCAGCGGCCAGAGCATCCTCCTGCTCGGCCGGCCCGGCGTCGGTAAGACCACCATGCTCCGCGAGGTCGCACGCGTCCTCGCCGATGAAGCGAACAAGCGCGTGGTCATCGTCGACACATCGAACGAAATCGGCGGCGATGGCGATATCCCCCATCCAGCCATCGGCGGCGCCCGGCGGATGCAGGTGGTTACTCCCGCCATGCAGCACGCTGTCATGATTGAAGCGGTCGAGAACCACATGCCCGAAGTCATCGTCATCGACGAAATCGGCACGGAACTCGAAGCGCAGGCTGCGCGCACAATCGCCGAACGTGGCGTCCAGCTCGTCGGCACCGCCCACGGCACCTCGCTCGAAAATCTCATGCTCAACCCGACGCTCGCCGACCTCATTGGCGGCATCCAGTCCGTGACGCTCGGCGATGAAGAGGCGCGCCGCCGCGGCACCCAGAAATCCATCCTCGAGCGTAAGGCGCCGCCCACATTCGATGCCGTCGTGGAGATCCAGAGCTGGCAACGAGTCGCGGTCCACCGGAGCGTTGCCGAGACCGTTGATGCGCTTCTGCGGGGTTACGATGCACCGCCCGAGACGCGCCAGCTTTCCGCATCCGGCCGCATGGAGATCGTGGACAGCGCGCCGCGCGTGAGCGACTCGCCCTTCCCCACGACGGCCGCGCCGCGCCAGTCGCGCCAGGGCTGGGAGATCGGTCATCACCGTCGCGGCGGTCACATCCGTGATGTTGCCGCGGCAGCTGCCTCGGCCGGAGCCGCGCCGGCCACGCCTGAAGAGGTCAGCGAGGCCATGGCGCCCGCGCCGCCGCCGATCAGACTCTTCCCGTTTGGTGTTTCGCGCGCCCGCCTCGAGCAGGCCGAGCGCACTACCGGCGTCGATGTGGAACTCGTCGACGACGTTCGCGAAGCCGATGCGCTCGTGACACTGCGCAGCTACTACCGCAGCAAGCCCGTGCCGATCCGCGAGGCGGAGGAGCGCTCGCTCCCGATCTATGTGGTGAAGAGCAACACGGCGTACCAGCTGGAGCAGGTGCTGAGCCAATTCCGCGGCGACGACGGCCTCCCGGGCGGCCCCCGCCGCGACCCCATGGTGGACGTGTTCCGCGAAACCGAAGACGCAATCGCGCGCGTCATGCAGGAAGGGCGTCCGATTGAGCTCGCGCCGGCGAACAGCTATGTGCGGCGCATCCAACACCAGATTGCGACGCGCTACAACCTCGATAGCCGCAGCGCTGGCAAGGAGCCGCAACGCCGCGTGAAGATCCTCCCGTTCGGCCACTGACCGCCGCGCTTGCGCACGGCTCAGCCGTGCGCGCCACCCTGGATGAGCGCCTGGATGCCCGCGGATATCCCGACCGGGTAGGGGGTGCGGGGACCATCGAGCGCGCGCAGGTGTGCCGGCAGCGACCGCACCGATACGGCGGCGCGATCGCGGACCGCCCGCAGCAGCGGCGATGGGCCAGTGCGCCGCCCGCCACGCATGACCGGTTCGAGCAACGGCCTCCCCTCCATCGCAGGCTCCTCTGCGAGAGCGATCGTGTCGTGTTCGAACGTGCCGCCACGCTCCACGCGGTACACCTGTTTCGTGCCGGGCAGTGTGGCTTTGCCCGTCGAACGCTTCATGCGCGGCCCCGATGTGTTTTCCACGAGTTTGTACACCGCCCCCAGTGCCGGCGCATCCGCGCTCGTGCCAAGCTGCGTGCCTACGCCGAAGGCGTCGATGGGCGCGCCGGCGCTTAGCAGCGCGCGGATTCTGTGCTCGTCGAGGTCGCCAGAGGCGAAAATCTCCGTGTCGCGCAGCCCTGCCGCATCGAGCATGGCCCGCACCTCTCGCGAGAGAGCATCCATATCTCCCGAATCCAGCCGCACGCCGTGAAGCGTCTCGCCGTTGGCTGCCAACTCGCGGCCCACCACCACCGCGTTCTGCGCGCCCGCGATCGTGTCGTACGTATCGAGCAGCAACGTTGCCTGGCCGGGAAAGTCTGCGGCGTACTGCTGGAAGGCGTCGATCTCCCGCTCGAACGACATAACGTACGAGTGTGCCATCGTCCCGCTCACGGGAATGCCAAAGAGTTGCCCGGCCAGCACGTTCGAAGTCGCGTCCGCACCACCGATAAACGATGCCCGCGCAGCTTTCAGTGCCGCGTCGGCGCCATGGTCCCGGCGCGGTGAGAAATCCACGAACGCCCTTCCTTCACACGCGATGCTGATGCGCGCCGCCTTCGAGGTGACCATCGTCTGATAGCTGATGCAGTTCAGCAGAAAGGTTTCCACGAACTGCGCTTCAATGAGCGGCGCCGTCACGCGAAGCAGCGGCTCTTGCGGGAAGACGGCCTCGCCCTCCGCCATCGCCCACACGTCGCCGGTGAACCGGAAATCGCGCAGGTAGCCCAGGAACGCTTCGTCGAAGAGCCCGAGTGTCGAGAGGTACCCAAGCCCGTCCTCGCTGAAGTGGAACGACTCGAGGTAATCGAGCGCGTCTTCAAGCCCCGCTGCCACAAGGAAGTTGCGCTCTGCCGGCAGGCTACGGATGAACAGTTCGAAGGTCGCGAGCTCGTTCATCGCCCGCCCGAAATAGCTCGCAGCCATCGTCAGTTCGTACAGGTCCGTGAGCATCGCCGCGTTAGCGGGCTCCACCAGGCGCATCCGTGGCAGCGCTTGCTCAGACAATCGCCACACCGGCGGCCGCCATTGCCGCGAAGGCACGGTCGCCGTCACCTGGCTGCAGATCGACGGCCCGGACCGCGGCGCGGATCACGATGGTCTCGTATCCAAGCCGCACGGCGTCGAGCGCGGACTCCTTCACGCAATAGTCTGTCGCCAGCCCTGCAATGACGACCCGTAGCACGCGGCGGTGTTCGAGGATGCCGTTCAATGCGGTCTCGCTCACGGCCCCCGTCCGTGTATCGCGCACGGAAAACGCCGAGTAGCCGTCTTCGCCGCCAACGCCCTTGCGCGTGATGGTGTCGGTTTCGTCGCGTTCGATGCCCGGGATGAGTTCAGCCCCCGGCGTGTCGCGCACACAGTGCACCGGCCATGTGCCCCCATCCTTCGCGAAATGATGCGTATCGGGGGGGTGCCAATCCTGCGTGAAGATAATCGGCGAGCCTGCCTTACGCGCTCGCAGGATCTCGCGGTTGATGATGCCGAGCACCTCGTCGCCTCCGGGCACATAGAGACTGCCGTTGGGACTGGCGAAATCCTCCTGCAGGTCAACAACCAGCAGCGCCGTGCGCGGGCCGTAATCGATGTCTGTCACCTGTTGTCAGCCTACAACACGCAGCGAACCGTGAGTACCGCTACCGGCTAGAAGACGAGCGGACCGCGGCCCCCACCGGCCGTTTCGGCGTTGGCATCGTCCTCACCCTCAGCTGGCGGGTCGAGCTCAGAGCTCCCAGGACCGCTTGCGAGCGCCGGTCCTGCCTCGCGATGATTGATGACCGCGCCAGTGACCCACCGTTCGAGGTCGATCGGGTCGAACGGCCCGATGGCATCGAACTGGCCGTGAGGGAAGAAGTATGGCTTTCTCACCTCGTCGCCCCGCGCAGGCTCGCTCAGTTCGGCGCGGAACACCACGGCCAGCTCCCACCCGTCTTCCGGCGAAGGGAACGACATGACATCGGCAAGGGTGAGGTCGCTGAGCGGCGCCTGGCACCACAGGTCCGCCAGTTCCGAGGCAAGCTCGTACGGGTTACCGCCCCACGGAAGGATATCCCACGGTAGCCAGCGCCCCCGCGCCTGCGCCGCTTCGACGTCGAATGCGACGAGCTGCCCTCCGTACACTGGCAGCAAGTAAACCGCGATGTGCGCCCCGCCAGGGACGAATGCCGCCGCCGGTGGTCCGAAATAAGCGCTCACGATGAAGCTGGAAGTTGCGAGTTGCGAGTTGAGGGCGGTGACTGGCGATGATGACCACAGCGCACGGCAGAGATGTCACCCGCCGAGGGATGTGCTTTCGACCTCCAATGCGCACATCTCAACTCAGATCAGGCCTTCGAACGGGGTGTCTGACTCGAACGGGCCGACCGCGGCAATGGTGGCCAGCTCTGGCCGCAGCAATTCGCGTCCGACGCGGAGCACGTCGTCGCGCGTCACCGCGTTGATCTGGGCCACCACTTCATCCACGGTCAGGATCTCGCCCAGCAAAAGCTCTTGCGAACCGAGCCAGCCCGCAAGCGAACGGGTGTCCTCCATGCGCAACTGGATGCGTCCGCGCGCCATCGACTTGCCTTTTTCGAACTCGGCATCTGGCATCCCCGTGAGCAGCTTCCGCACCTCCTCGAGCGCGGATTCGGCCGTGACCCGCGACTTCTCGGGGTCACACCCGGCGTAGATCGTGAGCGAACCGGCATCGCGGAACTCGCTGGGATACGAATGCACGTCGTACACGAGGGCGCGCTCCTCCCGTAGTTCGAGAAAGAGCCGGCTCGACATGCCCTCGCCAAGAATGGTGCTCAGGAGGTCGACTGCGTAACGGTCGGGGTGGCCGAGTGCGACGCTGGGGTAGGCGATGCACACGTGCGCCTGCTCGGTCGCCTTTTCACGGATCGCGACTCGCGGGGCCCCGTCGCGCCCGCGGACCGGATACCACGGGTGAGGAGGCGCATCCGGCATATCGCCCAGCCACCGGTGTGCCGCCTCGACGATCTCGTCGTGCCGGATGTTGCCCGCCACCACGAGGATCATATTCGACGGCACATATTGCGCCTTCAGGTAGCTCACCACCGATGACAGCGGCAGCGCGCTGACGCTCTCTTCGGTCCCGCCGACGTTCCGGCCCAGCGGTTGGTCCGGCCAGAGCGTTTCATCCACCAGCAGGCCGGCGAGCTCGGCCGGCGAGTCCTCGATCGTCGCCAGTTCTTCGAGGATGACACTGCGTTCCTTTTCGAGTTCCGCACCATCCATCACCGGATCGCGGACCATATCCGCGAGGATGTCAATCGTTTCCAGCGCCGCCGAATCCGGCACCTTTGCGTAGTACACCGTGGCCTCCCGGTCCGTGGCCGCGTTGTGCATGCCGCCGACCGATTCGATCGCCTCGGAGATCTCGCGCGCAGTGGGACGCCGGCTCGCGCCCTTAAAAAGCATGTGTTCGAGGAAGTGCGAGAGGCCCGCCTCGGGGTCCGTTTCGTAGCGGCTGCCCGCGCCGACATAGACGCTGACGGTTGCCGACCGCGTGTGGGGCATTTCACCGGTCACGACCCGGAGGCCGTTGGGGAGGATGGCGCGTTTGTACATTCAACCTGCCTGGGCCCGGTGTCCCCGGGCTCGTGGCCCTATTGTATGGGGCGGCGAGTACAGGCGCAGTTGGCCGGCGCCAGGCCCGCCCGATGCATACTCCGGGACGGGCTTCACCATCGAAGACAGGGCGGGCCGCCTCGCAGCCCACCACGCAGCCGTTCGCGCTGGTTGGTCGCGTCCGGCCGCCGGGGCTTCGGAGACTGATCACTCCGCCAGTAGGCCGCCCGGCCAGTGGCGAAGTGGCCCTACCCGAAGCCTCCCGCAGGTGGCATCCTCGATCCACTCTTGGAGGCACACCATGTATGCACGCCCCGTCGAACGCGAACTCGATACCGCGAAGCTCGTCGCGTTCGCGCGAGCCTACCCCTTTGCGACCTTCGTGAGCGCGCGTGAGGGGGTTCCTGAAGCCACCCATCTGCCCGTGCTCGTGCATGAGCGCGATGGTCACTTAGTCCTTGCCGCGCATATGGCGCGCGCCAACCCACACTGGCGCATGTTCGAAACCGGGGGAGACGCGCTCGTCATCTTCCAGGGGCCGCACGCCTATGTGTCGCCGTCGTGGTACGAAGAGCGGCTGAGCGTGCCGACGTGGGATTACCTCGCCGTCCACGCACGCGGTCCAGTGAAGGTTCTTGAAGCCGCTGACGCTCTGCACCACGTGGCCGAACTCACGAGCGCCCACGACCCGGCAGAATTCGAACGAATGCGCACGCTCCCGCATGAATGGCTGGAGACACTGGTGCGGGGGATCGTCGCGTTCGAAGTGCGCGTCACATCCATCGAAGGGCGCTTCAAGCTGAGCCAGAACCGTACGCTCGCCGAGCAGGCCAACGTTGCCCGGGAGTTGGCTTCGCAGCCCGAGCCCGCCCGCGCTGTCGGGGCGCTAATAGCAGCGAACCTCGCGCACGCCGGCGGCTAGAACCACCCTTATACCGGGAAGTGTTCGATCGATACGTCAAGCACTTCGGCGTCGAGCCGCCACTCTTCCACCGCATCAGCCATCGATTGCGCCTGCGACTGTGCGTGTGCGCCGTCATTCGAAATACACACCGCTGCTATCTCGGCGATGCCCACATTGTCGAGTTCGTCGGTCTCGGCCACCGCCGCGTTGAAGCGATTCCGCAGCCGTTCCACCACGGAACGGACGACCGTCCGCTTCTCTTTCAACGTGCGCGACGGCAGGCGGAGCCGGATGCAAAGGATGGCAATGTGCATCGAGTTGCTGGTTAAAGTCTCTTAGTCGTTGAGCGGTTGAGCCGCGGTCTGCCCGGCCGGACGCCGATGCAAGTGTGCAGCGGGCCGCCCACGACTACCAACTTCAGACAAGGCCGCGGCCGCCGTCAATCGGGATGATCGAGCCGGTCATGTACGTGCTCGCGTCGCTCGCGAGGTACAGGATGAGCCCGGTCAGGTCATCGACGGTCGCGAAGCGCTTCATCGGCACATCGTCGCGTAGCTTTTCGCCCCAGCGGCTGGCAAAAAGCTCCGTTGTGAAATCCGTCTCTACCCAGCCGGGAGCAATCGCATTCACGCGCACGTTTCGGTCGGCCCATTCGAGCCCCATCACCCGCGTGAACTGGTGGATCCCCGCTTTCGAAGCACCATAAACTCCCAGCCGTTCGAGCGGCGTCACGCCCGTCATCGAACTCACGTTGATGATGCTCGCCGGACGGCCTGCCTTGAACGCGCGCTTCGCCACTTCGATGCTGCAGAAGTAGGTGCCCCGCAAGTTCACGCCCATCACCTCGTCGAACTCATGCGGCGTGACGTACTCGGCGCGCTTGTAGTAGTCGCCATTGCCGGCGTTGTTCACCAGGATGTCGATAGGGCTAACCCGCCACGCGTCCTCCACCATCGCCGCAATCGCGTCTGTGTCGCTGTTGTCGCAGGGCATCGCAAGGCAGTTCGGGCCCAGCGAGGCCGCTGCTTCACGGAGCGTCGTCTCGTTGCGCGCCGTGATGATTGCCCGCGCCCCGGCATCGATGAACGTCCTGGCGACGCCGTAGCCGATGCCGCGCGAACCGCCCGTGATGAGCGCAGTCTTACCTTCGAGGGAGAACGTTTCCATAGCAGCGCAGTCTACATGACACTGGCAGCGCTACGCCCGAACGGCTACCGTTTATCGCGGATGGAGAGAGTGACTGGACTCATCGATGAGGTAGCGGCACTCGCCCATCTGCGCGCTGCAGACCCGGTCATGTCGGCGCTCATCACCCGCGTCGGCCCCTTCGAAATGCGCCCCGACAACGAAGACCCGTTCCGCTCGCTTGCCCGTTCAATCGTCTACCAGCAACTCAGCGGCAAAGCCGCGGGTACGATCTTCGCGCGCTTGCTCGCACTCTTCGACCCCGAATCCGCACTCGATGCCAGCGTCCGCCGCACCGACCCGGACTGGACGCCGCTCACGCGCCCGTTTCCGCGCCCGGCAGCTGTCCTCGCAACGAGCGATGAGCAACTGCGCGCCGTCGGGCTTTCGCGGCAGAAGGTCGCTTCCATCCGCAGCCTGGCCGAACACTTCGCCTCCGGGGAACTCGGCAGTGAACAGTTCGACAGCTGGGAGGACGAGGAGATCATCACGCACCTCACACGCGTGCGCGGCATCGGCCGCTGGAGCGCCGAAATGTTCCTCATGTTCCACCTGCACCGCCCCGACGTGCTCCCGGTGAACGATGTAGGCATCAACCGCGCGATGATGAAACTCTACGAACTCGAAGCGCTGCCCAAACCCGATGATGTGCGGCGCATCGGCGAGCCGTGGCGGCCCTTCGCGACCGTGGCCTGCTGGTATCTCTGGCGCAGCGAAGATGTGCGTCTGCTGGTGGAGTGAGTCGCGCAATGCAAACGAACGCCGATACCCCCTTCACCGTCGTGCCCATCGCCTACGTCGAATCGCGGCTGCGGGAGCGTTCCGAGGCGCCGCGCCAGGGTGACGAAGGCGCACCGGATGCCTGGCTCTCGTTCGAACCTGCTGTCGCCGCCGGTTTGGCAGATCTCCGCGCGGGCGATGAAGTCATCCTCCTGTCATGGCTGCACCAGGCCGATCGCACCGTCCTCTCGGTCCACCCGCGCAGCGACCCGGAGCGCCGCCTGACTGGCGTCTTCAGCACCCGTTCGCCCGATCGTCCGAATCCCATCGGCCTTCATCGTGTGCGGGTGCTGGTCGTCGAGGGCTTGCGCGTCCACGTCGCGGGGCTGGAGGCGATCGATGGCACACCGATCATTGATGTGAAGCCGGTCCTCGGCCGGGGCGCGATGCGGTAACACGACGCTCGCGCCTGCCAGGTAGCGCAGTGCCCCGGACGCGCAGCCGGGCAGGGTGATGTGCGTCTATGCCGCAGCAGTTCTTACTACTCCCCGCGTTCAACGGCCAATATGAGCAGATTCAGGATCACTGCCCGCGAAAGCCATGCCAGCAATCTGCCGGGGGCGCTGAAGGCTGCTGCGTCCAAAACGGCACGACGGCTCCTGCCTCGCAGTACGATGGAATCAACCTTATGAACGGCGGAGGCGAATCACAGATGGCAGGTGTCCCGAAGGTCGTCATTATTGGAGCCGGCTTCGGTGGGTTGCAGTGCGCAAAGAAGCTCGAAAACAAGCCCGTCGAAGTCACTCTGCTCGACCGCAACAACTACCACCTTTTCACGCCGCTCCTCTACCAGGTCGCGAGTTCGCTCCTCAACCCCAGCGATATCGCTCAGCCTGTGCGCTCCATCCTTCGCGGCCACCGCAACCTCGTGTTTCGCCAGGCCGAGGTCACCGGCGTTGATTTCGATGCGAAGCGCGTCCTCACCCACGATGCTGGCGATTTTGCGTATGACTACCTCGTCATCGCGGCTGGCAGTACCACGAATTTCTTTGGCGTGGCCGCGGCCGAGCAGCGTTCTGAAGGCCTCAAAGACCTCTCCGAAGCGTTGGGGCTGCGCAACCACACCCTGCATTGCCTTGAAGAGGCCGCCGCTACCGGCAGCATGGAGGAGGCCAGGCCGTGGCTCACATTCGTCGTCGTGGGGGGTGGCCCAACAGGCGTCGAATACTCGGGCGCACTCTCCGAACTGATCCACGGTGTGCTCCCCAGGGAGTATCCCGAGCTTTCCGCCAGCGATGTGCGCGTGGTCCTCGTCGAAGGCCTCGACCGCCTCTTGCCCGTCTTCCCGGAAGACCTCGGCGAAGAGGCGCAACGAGCGCTCGAAGCCCGCGGCGTCGAAGTCATGACTGGACTCCGTGTCACTGACGCGAGCGAGGAGACCGTCACGCTCTCGAACGGTGACGTCATATCCGCGCGCACGCTCGTTTGGGCGGCTGGCGTCAAACCGGCCGAACTCGCCGCCGCGCTCGATGTCGAACGTAGCCGCAACGGCCGCATCGAAGTCGATGACGCCCTGCGCGTGAAGGGCCACACCGATGTCTACGCCATCGGCGATGTCGCATCCTTCATCCAGGACGGCAAGCAGGTGCCGATGCTTTCCGCACCCGCTATGCAGGGCGGGCGGCAGGCCGCGGACAACATCCTTCGCACCATCGCAGGCGAGCGCCTCAAGCGCTTCAAGTACCACGACAAGGGTTCCATGGCCACCGTCGGCAAAGGCGCGGCCGTCGCACAGGTGGGCCGCTTCCACTTCCACGGCTACATCGGCTGGCTGATGTGGCTTGGCGTGCACATCTACTACCTGATCGGGTTCCGGAACCGGCTCGTCGTGCTTTCGGGCTGGGCCTGGAACTACGTGCGCTCAGACAGGCCGGTACGGATTATCGCGAAGGCGAAGTAGCGGCGAAAATCCAGCCATGGCCACTCCGTTCCTCAAGTGGGCCGGTGGTAAATCGCGCCTTGTGCCGCACATCATCGCCGCCGCCCCGCAGCACATCGCGACCTACCGCGAGCCGTTCGTCGGCGCAGGCGCGATCTTTTTTGCACTGCAAGTTTCTGGGCGCATTGAGCGTGCCGTCCTCAATGACAGCAACCGCGAGTTGATGGATACGTTCCGGCAGGTGCGAGACAACCTGGAGGGTGTGGTGGCGGCCCTCGAGCTCCTTGCCGCGGCGTACCTTGGCGCAGGGCCCGCATCGCGGGGTGAGATCTACTACGCGGTCCGCGCGTCGTGCCCGGCGACGGATGCGGGCCGCGCCGCGCGCACCATCTTCCTCAATAAGACGTGCTACAACGGCCTCTATCGCGTCAACCGCAAGGGCGAGTTCAATGTGCCCCACGGCGACTACAAGCGCCCGCCAATCCTCGATTGCAGGCTCCTCAGCCAGGCTTCCGCCGCCCTCCAGTGCACCCGTCTGGAGTCGGAAGACTTCGAAACCGCCTGCGCCGCGGCACAACCCGGAGACTTCGTCTACCTCGATCCGCCCTACCACCCTCTGAGTGCCACGTCGAGCTTCACCGGCTATACCCATGGCGCCTTCAGCGAACGCGATCAGGTGCGGCTTCGTGACACCCTGGTGTCGCTCACAGAGCGCGGAGTCGCAGCCGCCCTCTCGAACTCGGATCACCCCTTCATCCACGACCTCTACAGCGGACGTGGCTTCGACGTCCAGGTAGTGACAATGGGCCGCGCCATCAACTCGGTTGGCGCCAAACGCGCCCCTATCACCGAGTTGCTGATCGTCAAACGCGTCTAGGCGCGCTCGCCGCTCCGCACCCAACTTGCTCGCACCTTTTCCATCTCCGCCCAAAGACTGACCCGGGCGTCGCCCGAACGACTGGTGGAGCGCGCCGCGCCGCGCCATACCATGCCATCACGCGGTAGGAAATCCTGCCGCAATCCCGGAGGAACCCGATGCAGAGCTTCACTGCCACCCCTACCGCCGAAACGGCCGCCCCCGACCACGCCCACCACTGGCTCATTGAAGAGGCGCAGGGCGCCCAGAGCCGCGGCGTATGCAAGCGCTGCGGCGCGATCAAAGAGTTCAAGAACTGGCTCGAAGACAGCGACTTCATCACCAATGAAGAGCACCGGGTGGCCGCCTAGCGCGCCACTACGTTCCAGTACGACGGAGCACCCCTCACCGGTCCACCCTCAGCCGGTCCGCTCCGCCTTCCGATAGCGCCCGCCGCGACCCCCTCACCGCGGCGGGCGCTGTGCGTCTGGCGCGGTACGAATCACGCGGGATCAGGCATGAGGCCGCTTACTACAGCGCGCGGCCGCCGGTGGTATCGTGACCACACAGGGATCCCATGACCATCGCCCGCCGATCGCTGCCATCGCACCATAGCCCGCCTTCGGGCCTGTTACGGTTGCTCCTCAAAGCGCCCATCCCATTCTACCGGGCGGGCTTCGGCTGGCTCTTCGGCCACCACCTGCTCATGCTCGAACACCGCGGACGGCGGTCGGGTGGAATCCACCGCACGGCCGTGGAAGTCGTCCGTTACGATTCGCGCACGCTCGAGAGCATCGTGGCCGCCGGTTGGGGCACCGATACCCAGTGGTATCGGAATATCCAGGTCACCCCGGCGTCCGAGGTCCGCACCGGTAACCAGCGGTTCGCTCCCGCCCAGCGCTTCCTCGGCGAAGAGGAGGCGCGCGAGGTGCTCGATGCGTATGTGTCCGACCATCGGTTCATCGCCCGCTTCATCTTGCGCTGGCTGGGGTACGATTGGAGCAACGAAGGGCGCGAGCGCTTCTACCAGGCCGTCAGGCTGGTCGGTTTTCGCCCTCGCTGATCGAGCCTCTGGAGAGCCAGTAATGCCGTATATCTACGAGGTATGGCGCCTCGTCCAGGTCAAAGACGATAACACCAGCACATGGGAGCTCATTGAGCGGTTCCCCAACGCCAGGCGCGCCCGCATGCACATCCAGCAGTTGGCCGGTAGCGCGGTTCTCAGTTCTGAGGACAATGAGAGCCGATACTTCTTCGACGACATCAACGGGACGCAGATGTTCCGCATCGAGCCGGTGCTAACGAATGACTGAAACCACCACAACGACGAGCATCCCGCGCTACGCCGCCTTCTGCGCACACCTGCGCATGACGTTCGGCGCAACGCCCGGCGAAGGGCCGATCAACCTCTGCCGCCACATCATCCGCGACGGTATGCCCTGCGTCGGCCCGTTCCTCGATGACCACGAGACCGACTGCGGCTTCTGGGAACCCAAACCGGGCGCAAAGCCGCCGCAGGGGCGGTAAGTGGGGATCCCGCAGCTGAGGCGTCAGTCGATGCTGACGATCGGTCAGCACGCCTGATCCCTCCGCCTGACAACCCCCACCCAATCCTCTATACTTCCGCCAACCCTTCGGTGCGGGCTAATCATCGCCCGCCCATCCGCAACCCCGGGAGTACGCAATGAAGTTCCACTGGTTCCATCTCATGCCCTGGCCCGACCTCCCCGATGACTTCGCCCAGAAGCATCGCTCCGTGTGGGTGGACCCGGACTATTCCCTCTACAACGCCGAGCGCGGCAACCACGTCTACCACGAGTACCTGGACGAGCTCGAATATGCCGAGCAGTGCGGCTACGACGGCATCTGCGTGAACGAGCACCACTCGAACGCCTACGGCATGATGCCCAGCCCGAACATCATGGCGGCCACCCTCACGCGCCGCACCAACCGCGCAGCCATCGTCGTCATGGGCAACTCGATCGCCCTCTACAACCCGCCACTCCGCGTGGCGGAAGAGTTCGCCATGCTCGATGTGCTCAGCGGCGGACGGCTCGTCGCCGGCTTCCCCGTCGGCACGTCGATGGACACGAACTTCGCCTACGGCGTGCCCGGCGCCCAGCTTCGCGACCGCTACTACGAAGCGCACGACCTCATCATGCAGGCCTGGCACGACAAGGGCGTCAGCCACTTCAACGGCAAGTACAACCAGGTGCGCTACATGAACCCGTGGCCGCGCCCGCTTCAGCAGCCGAACCCGCCTATCTGGATCCCCGGCGGCGGCTCCATTGAAACGTGGGAATGGTGCGCCGCTATGGGGTACCTCTAC
>JAFKFP010000059.1:14529-27511 GCA_017308185.1 bacterium
CCTCTCCTACAGCGGCTACATGCGCGCCAAGAACATCATGGACGGCTTCTGGAAGCGCATGACCGATATGGGCAAAGAGCCCAACCCGTACCACGCCGGCTTCGCGCAGACCGTCTGCGTCGCCGAGACCGAGGCCGAGGCCAAAGAGCTCTATTGGCCGCACATCGATTACTTCTACAACCGCTGCCTCCATGTCTACCCCGGTTTCGCCGATGCCCCCGGTTATCGCACGAACCGCACCGTGAAGGCCGGCATCAAGTCCCAGCTCGAAATGGCCGCCCAGCGCGCCCGCCAGCAGCTCACGTGGGAGGGCCTCGTCGAAGCCGGCTACGTCGTCGCTGGCCCGCCCGATAAGGTCATCGCCAAGCTCAACGACCTCGCGGACACGCTCAATGTCGGCCACCTGATGCTCCTCCTCCAGATGGGCTCAATGCCGCGCGACGTCGCCCTGTACAACACCCGCATGTTCGCCGAACGCGTCATGCCCCACCTCCGCGACAAGTTCAACGACTTCGAGGACAAGTGGTATCCGAAGATGATGCCGCAGGCCGATCGCGCCGTGCCGATCAAGGCCACCGATGCCGATGCACGCGTTGCCGTCGCCGTCGGCGGCGCGTAAGCGGCAGAGGCCGTAAACGACAGCCAGACAAGGCCCGCCAGCATCAAGCTGGCGGGCCTTCTCGTTGTGACCGCCTCTTCGCGCTATGGCGAGATGGTCAGGGTCGCGGTCAGGTTCCCCTGCCCCGGCCCGGAGGGTAGGCGGAGCTGGTCGGCTGGCACGTTGCACCCTACGCCGCTGTCCATGATGTCCACCTGGTACGGGTTCGTCCCCGTAACAAGTGCGTGGAGGCCATCAGAGTAGTACGTGTAGCTGGCTGGATAGCCGGTGCAGTACCAGGCACTCGTATCCGTTGTCCAGATCCGGATTTGCGTATCCTGGGCGAACGGTCCGATGGTTGTGTCCGCCGGGTGGGCACAACGGCCGCCACCCACCGTGACGTTAGCGCCCATATCCAGTTGGTATCCGAACGTAAGCGCATCGTAGCAGCCAAGACTCACGTTGCTGATGGTGAGCGTGTGGCCTGCAGGGATCACGATCGGCTGCAGCTTCCGCGCCACGACGACGCTCACGGTCATGCTGTTGCTGAGGTAGGCGCTGTCCTGGAAATTGAAATCGTCGTTCGCGGAGGTCACGGGGACTGTGCCGCCGCCGGCGCCAGTGACCACGATCGAACCGTTCGCCTGGGCGACGTAGCTCTGCCCGCTGAACTCCACATTCACGATGTCCTGGCCCGGCGTGTGGCTGGAGGTGTGCGACGGCGTTATAAGCTGATCGCCGGTCCGCTGCCAGCCAACGTCGAAGCTCGGGCTCCCGGCGTCGTCGTCGCAGTTGCCATCGGCGTCGCAGCCATAGGCCGATGAAGCGGGAATCGCGCCGCTCAGCACGGCCCTGTTGAGCGCGCCATCCATTCGGAACTGGTTCGGCGCGAGCGAGACATTGTCCCACTCCGCGTAGCGGTACGCGTTGGTGCAATAATTGACGGTCTCGGCGTAGCCGTTCAATACCGTTTGATTGGTCACGCTGGCCGGCCCGTTACCGTTGTTCGCAACTGAATGTGCACCGTTCACGCTCACCCAGGCGGCGGTGTAGATGCACCCGTCGGTGGAGGAGCTAGACTGCTCGAACGTCGCTGACTGCGTGTTCGAGTTTTGGGTGAGTGGCGTGGCCGCATCGGCCCGGTACGTCCGCGAGGCGGCCAGCCCGGCCAGCAGCGCGAGCGCCAGCAGGGCGAATACCGCGATCCGGCCGCGGCTGTAGATATGGGTTATTGGCATGATGGCCCCTTCAAATATGAACTGAGACGGAACGGTATGTCTTGTAGAGTATGATGTCAATCGCCTACAATGCGAGGACTGGAGATTTTACATGGCTGCTTCGCGCGAAGACCTTGAAGAGGCCGCCCGCCGCATGTTGGCGCACGGAGAGAGGCCTACGCCCGAGGCGTTGGCACAGGCGGCTGGTGTCTCTCGCTCCACCTACTTCCGCCTCGTCGGGTCTCATCGCGATTTCCTCAGCAGCCTTGGCTGGGACGACGGAGTCAGCGCACGTGAACGAATCCTTCAGGCGGCGTTGGAGATGATCGACGAGATGGGTGTCTCCGCGCTGGGGATGGACCTCGTGGCAACGCGGGCCGGCACGTCCCGGGCCACGCTCTATCGCCTGTTTGCCAACAAGGCCGAGCTCTTTTCCGCCCTGGCGAAGGAGCACGCGCCGCTCCAGGCGCTTCGGGCGTTGCTCGAACAGCAGGCGGCTACCCCGCCGGCCGACTTGCTGCCGCCGCTCCTCAAAGCGGGTGTCATCCGCCTGTTGAAGCGGCGGGGACTGCTGCGTGCCATCCTCGCCGAGGCCGCCATAGACACCCCCGATACCACCACGGCACGCGCCATTGTCGTCGAGGCGTACGAAGCGCTCGCTCGCTACCTGCTCCAACAGATGGATGCCGGCCGCCTGCGTCGCGTCGAACCCGCAGCTGCCGTCCAGGCGCTCCTCGGCCCTGTCCTGTTCTACGCAACCACCCGCCCGGAGACATGGCCCGGCGCCGCCGGGAGTGCGCTCGATCCTGAGGAAATGGTCGGCGAGATGGTCGCTATCTGGCTCCGAGGCATGAGCCCCGCCGAAGCTGCAGCCGACCCGGAGACGCCGCTCGCGTAGCCCGCTGCCGCGTCATACGTATCGATGGCGCGGTACCATGGGGCCACCCAGCACCTGTTCAAAGAGGAGTCGCCCGTGGCCAAAGTCATCGTCCAGTCGCTTCCGGATTACACCTACGCTCAGCTCCTCACGGCGGAGGGCCACGCCATCATCGCCGATGAGCCCGTGGATGAAGGCGGCGGGGGACTCGGCCCTTCTCCCTATGACCTTCTGCTGTGGGCCCTCGGCGCCTGCACTGCCATGACGCTCCAGATGTACGCGCGGCGCAAGAAGTACCCGCTCGATGAAGTGGCAGTCGAACTCGAACACGAGCGTATCCACGAGAAGGACTCCGAGCGGAGCGACCAGGATGGCGGCGCTCGCATCGAACGCCTGCACCGCCGCATCGTCGTCCGCGGCGAACTCAACGACGCCCAGCGCGACGATCTCCTGCGTGTTGCCGCGCGCTGCCCCGTCCACAAGACGCTCGCATCTACACCAACCGTCGTCGATTCAATCGAAGTCGTCGTCTGACCGCCTGCGACGGCCCCTGACGGCGCCGCGCCGCGCCGCCGTTTCGATCACTCCGGCCCCTGCTCAACCATCGTTTCATGGTTGCCCACTCTGCTGCGCCGCTGCGCACCCCAGGCCTCCGGGAATACCAGCTCCGGGTCGCCGGCGCCCTCCTCTTCGGTATCGTCGAACGCCGCGCGCCCTCGTTCACTGTCATGTTCCCGCGGCAGGCCGGCAAGAACGAAGTGAGCGCGGTCGTCGTCGCCGCGTTGCTGCGAATCTATTCTCAGTTGGGCGGCAGCATCATCGTGTGCGCACCCACGCTTACGCCCCAGGCTGCCATCAGCCTCGACCGTACGTGGCGGGCCGCGGCCACGCTGGCGAGGCTCTTCGCGCCCGGCGCGCGCATCACGACCGAGGGGAATCGCCTGCTTGCCGGCCGGGCTTCCGCCACGTTCCTCAGCGCTTCACCCGAAGCCCATGTGGCGGGCCATACCGCCTCCATCGCCCTCATCGCCGATGAAGCGCAGGATATCGATGCAGCCTGGTTCGACCGCCAGTTTCGCCCCATGGCCGCATCGACTGCGGCCCCCACGGTCATGTTCGGCACCCCGTGGGATGGCCACACCATGCTCGAAGCGGCGGTGGCCGCCAACCGAGAAGCCGATGCGGCCCGGCCCGGAAAGCCCTACGACGACTTCGTGCCGCGCCACCACCAGGTGAGTTGGGAGGACGTCGCCGAATCCCTCCCCGTCTACGGCGACTATGTCCGTTCCGAACGATCGCGCCTCGGGCCGCGCCACCCGCTCTTCCTTACACAATACGAATTGCGGGCCACCGACGCAGCCGGGCGCCTCTTGCGCGATGAACTGTTGACTGCGATCGAAGGCAGCCACTCTCGGCTGGCGGCGCCGGCCGAGGGCGAGCGCTACGTCGCCGGGCTCGACTTTGCCGGCGAGGGCGCCACCGCCGATGCCACCGTCCTCACCATCGCCCGTACCGCCGGCGACCGCTGCGAGGTGGTCCACCATCTCGCCTGGCAGTCGCAGTCATTCGCGCGGCTGATCGATGAGTTGCGAAGCGTCCTCGCCCGCTGGCGCCCCGTCCGTGTCGTTGCCGACGCGACCGGGATGGGTGGCCCGCTGTGTGCGCAGCTCGCGCCCGTGCTGGGTGACAGCCTCGAACCATTCACATTCACCGCCGCGAGCAAATCCGAACTCGGCTATGCGCTCGTCGCTGCCGCCGGCACGGGCCGCCTTGCACTCTACGCACACGATGGCTCATCCGAAGCAGCGGCGTGCCGCCACGAACTTCGCTCGTGCCGCGCCCACCACGCCGCCGGAGGACAGATCCGCTGGGAAGCACCAGGCGGCGCCCACGATGACTATGTCGCCAGCCTCGCGCTCTGCCTCCGCGCGGCATCGAATGCCCCGCCGGAGCGCGTGGCACGCGGCCGCCGCTGATGTCGTCATTCGTTGCGAAGCCGGCTTTCCTCGCCCGGCATCACCGCCGTCCCGCCCGGGCCCATGTCCGCGTTGCCCAACAGCCAGCCGATGCGGTCGACCGGGACATGCCGGACGCCGGTGTCGAAGATCCCGCTGTCGCCATACACCACGCTTAGCGCCGAGATCTCGCCGTGCTCGGAAACGAAACGTCCGGCCGCGCCTCCCAATACGTCATACGTGGCAGCCGCCGACCTGCGAAGGAAGACTACGTACGTCACGTCTCGCGTGAATGGCGGATCTCCGGCTATCGATTCGCCCTTCCCGGCCGGGTACAGAATGCCGACGTTGTCGCGTGTCTCACCCTTGAACGTTCGGTCGACGGTCAACGTCACGAGTGTGGCGTGCTCATCCGCCGGGGAGAAACGCACGACGCGCCCTTTCACAATCAGGTCCGCCGCCGACGTGAGCGCCGGCAGGTCAGCGTAACCCGTGGGGTAGTCGACGAAGACATTTCGCGGGCCGTTGTCGTACATCTGGATGTCCGTCGCATAGCGCTCTGCCGGCTCGTGGCTTCGTGGTGTCGCGAACCGGGTGGCCGCGCCGAGCATGACCGCTGCTGTCACGCGCCCCACTGCCCGCCAGCTATTGCCCAGGTGCATGTCTCACCTCGCGCCTTCACGATAATTGCGTAGCAGCAGGGCTGCAAAGCCGCCCAGCATCGGAAATTTGGGTTGGACCGCGACATACCGCACACTTCCACTTCATGACAGCGCCAGCGTCCTGGCTATCGCCCGCGCGTATCGATGTCCGCTGGCTGTGGGTCGCGCTCACGGCCGTCTTCATCAACACCAGCTACGGCACGCTCTCGTACGCGTTCTCCGTGTTCGTCACCAGGGACGGGCCCGGCGGGACCTTCGGCGAGGGCCTGGTCTCGGGCGGCTTCGCAGCGGCCATCATCGTGTCCGGGCTCGCCGGGTTGTTCTCAGGCACGGTAGCCGACCTCTTCGGGACACGCCGCGTCATGGCTGGCGGTGCGGTCGCCGGCGCATGCGGGCTTGCCCTCCTCGGCGCGTGCCAGCAATCGTGGCAGTTCCTGCTTGTGATGGCCGTCATCATCGGCCCGGCAATGGCCGCGACTTTCTACGAACCCGTCTACGTCCTGATGAACCGCTGGTTCGCCCACACAGAGCGGCCGCGCGCCTATGGCGTCCTGACGCTCCTCAGCGGCGTCTCCATCTCCATCTTCACGCCCCTTACGCGCGCCCTTATATCCGCCATGGGGTGGCGCGGCGCCATGGGCGTGCTTGCGCTCATCCTCGTCGTAATTGGTCTGCTCGTGCCCCTCCTCCTCACCGAGCCGATGGCCGCCCGTGAGGGACCCGCGCCAGCCTCGCCCAAGCGCTTCCTGGCCGAGGCGCGTGAAGGCCTCCGCCGTACCAACGCGGCGTTCTGGTTATTCACGGCCGCCTACTTCGTGGCTGTAATGTCCTACAGCGGGTTCCAGTTTCACATCGTGGCCGAACTCGAAGGGCGCGGCTTCGCTGCGGCAGCTGTGGCCGCGGCGGTCGGCATCGCCGGGCTTGTGAGCCTCCCGACGCGGCTCTTGCTCCCCTCGCTCGCGGGGCGTGTACCCAGCGCGATGTTGCTCGGGCTCTGCTTCGGCGTGCTCGCGGTAGCCGCGTGGCTCGCCAGCATCGCCGATGCGTGGTGGCAGGTGTGGCTGTTCGTCGTGCTCTTTGGCCTCGTGTTCGGAGGCATCAGCCCGCTGCGCGGCCTCGCACTCTCCGAGCGCTTCGCTGGCGGCTATTTTGGCCGCATCATCGCCATTCAAACGCTGTTCGTCGCGCTGGCGCACGGCCTCGGTCCCGTCATCATCAGTTCGATCGGGACCGATCGGTCAGCCTACGAGCTGGGTTTTCGTCTCGCTGCCGCGGCCCTCGTGGCGAGTGGGGCGATGACCTGGTGGAGCCTTCGCCGCGCGTGAGCCGCCAGCTATCGCCCATCCTCTGTTAGCGCCCCTCGATCCACGCGTTGAAACGCGGCTCGCGGCGCTCCCGGAATGCGGCCACACCTTCCCGGGCATCCGGGTGATGGTCACTCACCATCGTCTTCGCCGCGATGTCATCCAGCGCGTGCGCAAAGGTCATCTCGGCAGCGTTATACACCGTGCGCTTGAGCAGCCGCATCGCCACCTGTGGCCCATTCGCGAGTTCGGTCGCGAACGCCATCGTCCGGGCCATCAACGCCTCCGGCGGCACAACCTCGTGTACTAGCCCGAGTTCGAAAGCCTCCTGGGCCGCCACGATCCTCTTCCGCATGAGGAAATCCATCGTCTTTGCCACGCCCAGCAGCTGCACAAGCAGGAACTGCCCGCCCTCGTCGGGCAAGAGCCCGAAGCGCAGCGTCGCGCTCCCCATGCGCGCCTCGCTCGACGCGATGCGAAAGTCACACGCCAGCGCCAGCGAGAAGCCCGTCTGGACCGCCACCCCATTGATCGCCGCTATGGACAGCTTGTCGAGATTGCGTACCGCTACATTCAACGGCTGCGAAAGCGCCCGCAGCCCTTCGTACGTCCCAATCGTGTTGTGATGGCCCGGCGGGATATCCGGCACGAGCGCCTCGCCGCCCCAGTTCACCGGCCGTCCCGTGATATCGTCGCCGGCACTGAACGCGCGGCCCGATCCCGTGAACACGACAACCCGCACCTGGTCGTCCATCTGCGCCTGCAGAAGCGTCTCCACGAGGTCACGCTTCATCGGCTGCGACATCCCGTTGAGACGCTCCGGCTGGTTGAACGTGATCACCGCGATGCCCGGGTCATGCATCGCAACCTCGAAGCCGCGGAACGCACCGGTCTGCATCATGCTGCACCTCTGTGAGCGAGTTGCCGTCGAGTCTGACCATCGTCCACCGCCAGCGCAACCGCCGCCTGTGGCGATCTGCGCCCGCCACCCCAGCCTCGCGCGCCGGCACAGCCGCCAGCTTTGAAGAACAGCGGCGCGCGTACCATCATATGCACCATGCCGCACGTCCTCGTCGCCGGCGCTTCCGGGCTCGTTGGCCATGCCGCCATCGAACAGTTCGCCTCCCAGCCGGGCTGGCGTGTCACCGGCATTTCGCGCCGCGTCCCGCACGACCTTCCCGGCGCGACGCTGCGTTCGGTCGATCTCCTCGACCCGGACGCGTGTCACGAGGTGTTGAGCAGCCTCAGCGATGTCACCCACCTCGTCTACGCCGCGCTCCAGGAAGACCCCGGCCTCATGCCCGGTTGGCTCGACCCTGCCGTCATGGATCGCAACGACCGGATGCTTCGCAACCTGTTCGAGCCGCTCTCCCGCGTGGCGGCCGGGCTCGAACATATCTCGCTGCTCCACGGCACCAAGGCGTACGGTATGCAGCACCCTTCGATCGGGCTGCAGGGAATCCACATTCCCCTGCGCGAACGCGAACCACGGCGCGAACATCCCAACTTCTACTTTCTCCAGGAGGATTACCTGCACGAGAAGCAGGCCCACGCCTCGTGGACGGTGACCGTCTTCCGTCCGACCGTTATCTACGGCGATGCCACCGGCAATAACATGAACCCCATCCCCGCGATCGCCGCGTATGCGGCGCTCCTTCGCGAGCGAGGCGATCCGCTGTATTTCCCGGGCAGAGAGCAGACGCCCGTCCTCCATGAAGCCGTCGATGCCCGCCTCGTCGCCCGAGCCCTCGCGTGGGCTGCCGAATCGCCGAACGCCCGCGGACAGACGTACAACCTCACGAATGGCGATGTCTTCCTCTGGAAGAACGTCTGGTCCGCTATCGCCGAGACACTCGGTATGGTCCCCGGCGAACAGCGCCCTGTCTCCCTTGCCGAAAGCCTCCCCAGCCAGACCGATGCCTGGGCTGCCATCGTTGACCGGCACCGGCTAGACGCGCCCCGGGACATCGTGGAATTCGCTGGCTACAACTCGCTCATCTATGCGGATGTCATGATGGGCGGCGGCCGCCAGCAATCGGTGCCGGCGCTCAACAGCACCATCAAAGCCCGCCAGGACGGCTTCCACGACTGCATCGACACCGAAGACATGTTCCGTGAGCTGTTCACGCGCTTCAGAGAAACGCGCCGGTTCCCGGCGTGACGTGCGGGCATTCCCCATCGGCGGGGGAGCGCCTGCGCGCGCTGGATGCTACTGGTGCGATGCCATATCCGGCACCCGCGCCGTCACACCCTGTGCTTCGAGCTGTGCCACTTCATCCGCGTTGAGACCGATCAACTCGCGAAGCACATAATCGTTGTGTTCCGCAAACGCCGGTGCGTTCATGCGGATGCGCGTCGGGCGCCGCGTGAAGCGGTAGAGCGGCCGCTCCATCTCCCACGCGCCTGCATCGCGGTGCCACACAGGTTCGAAGAAGCCGCGCGCGCGCAGGTGCTCGTTGTCGTAAAGCTCGTCGGCGCTCCAGACGGGCGCAGCCGGGACGCCGCTCTCAGCCAGCAGCTCGAAGATCTCCTCCCTGCTGCGCGTGCGTGTCCACGTGGCAATCTCGGCATCCAGCGCATCCTGGTTCGCGTGCCGTGCGTTCGCCGTCGCGAAGCGTTCATCCACTGCGAGGTCCGTCCGGTCGATGAGCGTGCAGAGCACCTGGAATTCATCATCGTTGTGGCAGGCGATGGTTACCCAACGGTCCTCGCCGGCGGCCGGGTAACAGCCATGCGGTGCATAGAAGGGGTGGCGGTTGCCCATTCGTTCGGGCAACTGCTTCGAGATGTCATACCCGAGCACCTGCTCGCCGATCAGGCTCGTCAAGCCTTCGCGTTGGCTTAGCTCGATGTACTGGCCCTTGCCGGTGCGCTTCCGTGCGATCAGCGCCGCAATCGCCATCCCCGCCGCGAGCGTGCCCGCCACGGGGTCGCCATAGCTGATGCCGGATTTCTGCGGCGGCCCATCGCGGTAGCCGCTCAGTGACACGAGCCCGGCGAGTTGTTCGACGTTCGTCCCATACGCTACATAATCACGCTCGGGACCATCTTTGCCGTGGCCGGGCATCGAAATCAGGATGATGTCGTCGCGCACCTTGCGCAGTTCGTCGTATCCAAGCCGCAACGTGTCGAGCACATCCGCGCGGAAGTTCTCGATGACGATGTCGCATTTCGGCACCAGTTTCAGGAACGTCGCGCGCCCCAGTTCCGAACTCAGGTCCAATGGTTGCGATTGTTGTGGTTTAAGTAAGCCGCGCGGTTCCACGCGTTTGGCGTGCCGTGCGGCGTGAACCCGAGTGCGCGCAGCAGGTCCGGGTGCTGCGGTGATTCCACCTTGATCACCTCGGCGCCGAGGTCGCCCAGCAGCCGCGTGGCGTAAGGCCCGGCCCACACAGCCGTGAGATCCGCGATCCGTACCCCTTCGAGTGGTAGCTTCATCTCAGATCACCCCCTGCCCATGCAGTACCGAGAGGTCTGCGTCGCTCAGCCCCAACAGCCCCTTATAGACGGTGCCGTTGTGCTCGCCGAGGAGCGGGGCACGCGTGGTCTGCCACGGCGTTTCGCTCATCCCGGCGGGCGCGCCCGGGTAGCGCAGCGTGCCCGCCAGCGGATGCTCGACCTCATGGAAATAGTGCCTCGCAGCCAGCTGCGGCGATTCATACAGGTCGGCCATATCGTGCACATACGCGACGGGCGCACGCATCTTGCCCGCCGCGGCATAAACCTCTCGCTTGTCCTTATCGCCCGCCCACGCGTAGATCGTGGCCCGCAGTTCATCTTCGTGCTGAAGCCGTGCTGCCTGGCTGTAGAAGCGCTCGTCGGTTACGAGGTCGTCCCCTTCGATCAGGCGCGCCAGCGCCGGCCAGTTGCGCGGCATTGCATGCACACCGAGGTACCCATCGGCACAGGGGTAAATGCCAATGACCGAGGACATGATGTTGCCGCGCCGCCCTCCGAGCGCTGGTCGCTGGAGGTAGCAGTAGGTGTTCAGGCTGGCCTCAAGCGTCGAGGCCATCACTTCCATCGCCGCGATGTCGATCTCGTCACCGTCCCCTGTATCGTCCGCTGCCCAAAGCCCGGCCAGCGTCGCAGTGAACGCGTTCAGCCCGGCCTGGTACTCCGCCTGGTAGCCACCGTTCTTGAGCGGTTCGCGGTCGGGCTCGCCAGTGAGCGCCATCTGCCCACCCGCCGCGAACGACGTCAGGTTGGTCGACGTGTAGTCGGCGTAAGGCCCGGTCTGACCGAATGTGCTCACCAGCGTGGTGACGAGCTTCGGGAACAGTTCCGCGCGCGTGTCATGGTCCAGCCCCAGGTCATCGAGCCATGGGTGCGGGCCATCCACCACGACCGCATCTGCGTGCTCCAGCAGCCGTACAAGCAGCGCAGTCCCGCTCACGCTTTCAACGTCGAGCGTGACGCTCTGTTTCCCGGTATTCAGGTACAGGTGCATGGCCCCTGTTTCGCCCGGTGCGGCCTCGTCGGCGAATGGGCCTTCAGCCCGGATCCGCCCCCTGCCACCGGGAGCTTCGACCGTGATGACCTCGGCCCCGTAGCCTGCCAGCAACTTGCCGCAGTAGCCGCCCGCGATGTCCTGCCCCAGTTCTATGACTCTGATTCCCGCTAACGCAGATTCCAAATCCGTCCCCTTCCGCCGGCCGGGCGTAGCCGTTGTGACTGATTCGCCCGCCTGTACTTCGTTACCCGCTGCGTCGTTACGAAGAGACGTACCCCGTTAGCAGGCCTGGAATCCGAATGCACCGCTCCCGATGGCCGGGAGGTAGTGGGGATGTAGGCGAGCTGCCGGGCCACCAACTCAATTTCGTGCGTGAGTACTAGCATTCTCTGCGACGCGACGCAACTCCGGCCCCCGCATCGAGCGTGGGATCGCGTGTCGCGATGCACCCGCCTGCTACTCCGCCAGCACTGTGATGCCCCTGCCAGTTCCGCCGGCCCGGGCCGGCACTGGCCTCCCGGCCCACTCTGGTATCATGAAGGTTCGTTACAGGCGTTCGCCTGCGAGGAGGCGCATATGGTATTGGCTCCGTACACCGAGCACGATGTTGCCGCTCGGGGTCTCAACTTCCACTACCAGGAGTGGGGCGACCCGCTCGCGACCCCGGTCTTCATGCTCCATGGCTTCGGCGTGTCCGGACACATGTTCGATGAGTTCGCCCAGCGCATGGAGAAGGATTACCACCTCATAGCGCTCGACCAGCGCGGCCACGGTGATAGCCAGTGGGCCGAAGATGGAGATTATTCACGCGAGGCCTTCGTAGCTGACGCCGAGGCGGTGCGCGAGGCGCTCGGGCTCGAACGCTTCATCCTCGTCGGGCACAGCATGGGTGGTCTCAACGCTGTCTCATACGCCGTCGAACATCCCCAGCGCGTGCGCGCCCTCATTCTTGTGGATGTTGGCCCCGAATCGGCCAAGGAAGGCGTCGATAATATCGTCCGCTTCACGCGCGGGCCCGATGACCTCGAATTCGACCAGTTCGTCGAAATGGCTCACCAGTTCAACAAGCGCCGCAGCATCGATAACATCCGTGAGCGCATGCGCCATCGCCTCAAGCCCACCGAGAATGGCAAGTTCACATGGAAGTTCGATGCCCGCTTCCGCAAGCAGGATAATGGCCTCAAGATCGGCAACGATCTCACCAATGATGAGACGTGGCAGCTCTTCCGGCGGGTAGAAGTGCCCACGTTGCTCGTACGTGGTGCGGAGAGCGATGTGCTCAGCATGGATGTGGCCGCCCGCGCCGAACGCGAAATGAAGTACGCGCGGCTCGCCGTCATCCCCGGCGCAGGACACAGTGTGCCCGGGGACAACCCCGATGACTTCACCACAGCCGTGCGCGCCTTCCTCGCCGATATCAGCAACGGTGCTTTCGAACCTGCCGCTGCTACAGAACCGCCTCCGTTGCACGAACTCGTGCAGGAGCAGGAAGCGGCGCGCCGGCGCGGTATTGGGCTGGGCGGTTTGATCCTCGCGGGCGTTGGCGCGGCGCTCGCGATCGCGGGTGTCTCGTTCGCGCTCAAACGCCGTGCGAATTCGAACAAGCGGAAACGCGATCAGTTGGCGGCGCGCGCCGCGTCAGTCCGCGGCAACCTTCCGCAGGTGCCCAGGAGCGCCGCGGAACTCGATGCTGCACGCCAACGCGCCGCCGAAGTCGTGGCCGAACTCTCCACGGTGGGCCGCTCCGGCCTCGCCCATGCACGGCAGGTCGTCGGTGAAGCCGACATCGCCCGCGCACGGTCCGCAGCGGGCGATGTCGTCCATCTCCTCGGCGAGAGCGGCCGGCAGGCCCCCGCGGCTGCCAAGAGCGCCGCTGCCCGCGTGGACCGCAAGAAGCTGCGCCGCCGCGGCAACAG
>JAFKFP010000059.1:27580-29642 GCA_017308185.1 bacterium
AGGCATCGCGGCGGCACGTGCCGCACTCAAGACTGGCCGTAAGCCGGCGCACCGCCGGGGATTTCCATGGCGGTAGTCCAGCTCGGTCCAGCCTCCATCGCATACGACGAGGCCGGTTCGGGCGCACCGGTCTTCGTGTTCGTCCATGGCTGGCTGTGTGATCGCACGTTCTGGCAGCCGCAATTCGATGACCTCTCGCGCGACCACCGGTGCGTCGCGGTTGACCTGCGCGGTTGCGGCGAATCCACCGGCCCCGCGCCCTACGACGCCGCCACCGCCGCAGGCGACGTTGCGGCACTCCTGGATCACCTCGGCGTGGGCCGGGCAGTCATCATTGGCCACAGCCTCGGTGGCATCGTGTCCCTGCTCCTGAACGAACAGCGCCCCGGCCTCGTGTTAGGCCTCGTCCTCGGCGATTCACCGTTGGCCGGCGCCATTCGTTTTCCACGGTCCGTCCAGGCCATCCGTGAAGCGGGCGTGATCGACCCAAAGATTGTCGAATCGTTCTTCATCGATGCCACATCGCCGGAAATTCGAGCGCACGTCAAAAGGGTGATGCTGAACGCCTCGCCCGATGTCGCAGCCGGGATGCTCGACAACTCCGAGGCCTACGCGCCCCGGCTGGACGAACTGCTAAAGCTCGCGGATCAGAAGCCGCTCATGGCCATCTGGGCCTCGAAACCGCTTGGCGACCCGTCCCATCTCCGCGACATCACGATGTTCATCCGCCAGGAACCAGTGCCTGGCGCGGGGCACTTCTTCCAGCTGGAAAAACCGGCGATCACCAGCGCCCTCCTTCGTGCCTTCCTCGATGATGTCGAGCGTGACCCGCGCATCGCCGGAGACGTGGCCCGGTAGCTCGGTCCGCCAGCGGGCCAGCGCCGCGTTCGTCACCGCGAGCTCTAGGCTGCCAGCTCGCTCCGGGGACTTTACACCCCATTCCCCCTCTCCTAACACCGCGCGTAGGCCACAACGAGGGCCGGCGCTAAGGTGGATGACGTGGCCACACGTCCCAGGACTGGAGCACCACGCGGTCAGAGCGCGATCGGCCGCCGGCACGACCGTTGGCGCGGTCTCTTCATCGCGGCCCTGGGATCTGTCGGCGTCAGCGTCATCATCCTCATCGTCGCGATCGCGGCGAGCTGCGGCGGCGGCCACAACCCTTCGCCTACCTCTGGCATCGAATATCTCAACACGCCGAGCGCGACCAACACGTCGCCGGCCACAGCCACGAACACCAGCACAAACACGCCCGTGGCGAAGACGCCGTCCGCCACCGCCACCACACAGGCCGCCGGGAATGGCAATGGCGGCAACACGGGCAACAATAACGGCAATGGGGGCGGCAACAGCGAATCCCAGGACACCGACAACACACCCCTACTGCCCTGCGGCGATATCCTCGTCCCGCTGGATAAAGACCACCGCCTTGCAGCAAACTGCAGCCCGCCGGACCTCGTCCAGCTTCCTGCTGATATCTCCGCCCAGGGCGCCCAATACATGCGCTCGCAGGCCGCATCCGCACTCGAGCAGATGTTCGCGGACGCCGCGAAGGCCGGCTACCAGCTCGTCGCCAATAGCACCTACCGCAGCTACCAGACCCAGGTCGAAACCTTCAACTACTGGGTCAGCGTCGATGGCCTTGCCTACGCCGAACGCACGAGTGCCCGTCCCGGCCACAGCGAGCACCAGCTCGGCACCGTCGCCGATGTGGGCACAGCCGCCGGCGCGTACCTCGAGGACTTCACCGGCACACCCGAAGCCAACTGGCTCGATGCCAACTGCTACAAATACGGCTTCATCGTCAGCTACCCGCCCGGCACCGAATCCATCACCGGCTACGCCAGCGAACCGTGGCACATCCGCTACGTTGGCGTGGGCACGGCCCAACAGGTCCACGCGAGCGGCAAGACCCTCCACCAGTTCCTGTTGGGACAGTAGCCTCTTCCGAGTTCCGAGTTCCGAGTACCGAGTACCGTCCTCCCTGTGCCCTGTGCCCTGTGCCCTGTGCCCTGTGCCCTGTGCCCTGTGCCCTGTGCCCTGTGCCCTGTGCCCTGTGCCC
>JAFKFP010000239.1 GCA_017308185.1 bacterium
CCTCGCCGCGCGCGGCGGCGGCGCGGGCCTCCTCCAGCGCAACTTCCATATAGCCCGTCTGCCGCACGTCGGTATCCGTTTCCTCTCGCCTGCCGGGAGTTGACCTGATAGTTACCCGCCCGGAAAGGCGATTGCCATATGGACGATAAAACGAAAAAAATGCGAGGCGACAAAAGGCGTCCAGCTTCTCCCTCGACGAGGAAAGGCGCGAAGCGCGGCGGAGGGCGCCCGATCTCCTCCTTTGCTGGGGAAATGCCGGCCCGAGGACGGGCTCCGGCGAGAGAGGGGGGCGCCGTCTCGGGGGAGGTCAGCCAGGCCTCCGAGCGCATCGCAAAGCGGCTCGCCCGCGCCGGCATCTCCTCGCGCCGCGAGGCCGAGGCGCTGATCGCCGCGGGCCGTGTGCGCGTCAACGGCGCCGTCCTCTCCTCGCCGGCCTTCAATGTCGGTCCTGGGGACAGGATCGAGGTCGACGGAACGCCGATTCCGGCGATCGAGCGTACGCGGCTCTTCCTGTTCCACAAGCCGGCGGGCATCGTGACGACCAATCGCGACCCGGAAGGCCGCAGGACCGTATTCGATTCCCTGCCGGCCGGCCTGCCGAGGCTGATGACGGTCGGCCGGCTCGACATCAATACGGAGGGGCTTCTGCTCCTCACCAACGATGGCGGGCTGGCGCGCGTTCTGGAACTGCCCACGACCGGCTGGCTCAGGCGCTACCGCGTTCGCGTGCACGGCAAGGTCGAGCCGGAGGCGCTCGCCTCGCTTAGCGAGGGCATCGCGGTGGACGGCGTTTTCTATGGCGCGGTGGAGGCTGCACTCGACCGCGAGCAAGGCTCCAACGCTTGGCTGACGATCGGTTTGAGGGAAGGCAAGAACCGCGAAGTGAAGAACATTTTGGGCGCGCTCGGTCTCGAAGTGACACGCCTGATCCGCGTCTCCTACGGTCCCTTCCAGCTTGGCGAACTGGGCGAGGGGGAGGTGCTGGAACTGAAGGGCCGCCTGCTGCGCGACCAGTTGGGCGATCGACTGATCGCCGAGGCCGGTGCCGATTTCGAGGCGCAGGTCGCGAAGCCTTTTCCGAACCGGCCGGTGCGCGCCGGCGAGGAGCCGAAGGCAAAGCCGAAGCGAAGCCCCGCGCCGCGCATCGAGGAAGGCGGGCTGATCCGCAACCGCAAGCGGGCACGTGAGCAGCAGCGGGAAGTTGCGCTCGATCGCCTGCAGACTGCACGGCCGCCTCGCTTCGAGAAAAAGCGCCCAGAGGGCAAAGGACGCTTCCAGGACAAAGATCGCTCCGAAGACAAGAAGCGGGACACGCCCGTCCGGGCACGAGCCTCGAATGTCTGGATGGCTCCCGGCGCGCGCCCGGTCGGCAAGAAGAAGGCAGAGGAAACGCCCGCGTCTCGCCCTTCCGGCGATCGGCCTGCGCGTTCCGCCAACCACCGGCCCGATCGTCGTCCGACGGCTGACAGGAAAGCGGACGAGCGGCGCGACCGGCCGCGGCCGCCAGGAGAAGAAGGCCGGGCGGCCGGACCCGGCAACAAGCCGGAACGCAAATGGCCAGCGGGAAAGTCCGGCAGCGGCCGGCCGGCCGGCAAGCCCGGGGGAAACAAGCCGGGCAGCAACAGGCCAAATATGACTCGGAGGGAAGGAAGCAGCCCCGACGGCGCCAAGCGTGGGCTTGGAAGGTCCGGAGGCGGGTTCGGTGGTGGTTCCCGAGGCGGTGCCGGAGGTGGTTTTGGTGGCCGTCCCGCGCCACGCGGTGGCCCCCGCCGGCCGCCGAAGAAAAGCTGATGCGGATCGTCGGCGGCGAATTTCGCGGCCGGTCGCTCGCCACACCCCGGTCGAGCGCCATCCGCCCGACCACGGACCGCACGCGCGAGGCTGTCTTCAACGTGCTCGCGCACCGCTTTGCGGGCCGGCTGGAGGGCGCGCGCGTGCTCGACCTTTTCGCCGGCACCGGTGCGCTCGGGCTGGAGGCATTGTCGCGCGGCGCGTCTTTCTGTCTTTTCGTGGAAGAGTCCGCCGAAGGACGCGGCCTGATCCGCGAAAATGTCGAGACCTTCGGGCTTCAGGGCCGTACGAAGATATTCCGCCGCGATGCGACAAGGCTCGGCGAGGTGGGTACGATGCAGCCATTCGACCTGCTTCTTGCTGACCCTCCTTACGGCAAAGGCTTCGGCGGCAGTGCCCTCGAGGCGGCGCGCGCCGGCGGCTGGCTGAGAAAGGGCGCGCTCTGCGTCGTCGAAGAGGCGGCTGGCGCGCCCTTCGAGACGAGACCGGGCTTCGCTCCC
>JAFKFP010000240.1 GCA_017308185.1 bacterium
CGTGCCGCTCGTATCGTCGATTGCGCCCAACTTCAGTCCCGCTGGGCAACCACGCCCCAGGTCGACATCGGGGCCTATCCGGATCCCGGCTATCGTCCCGTCGAGCGGCGCCTTGTTCTGTTCAGCATTGAGGTACGGCACATACCACCACGCCCTCGACGTATCGGGTGTGGTGCCGGGGATCGGCGTCACGTCTGGGCCTGGCGGCTCTGGGAACGTGGTGGCTGCGCTATCGGCCGCCACGGACCCGCTGCCCCCCGTGAGGGCGCGCGCAACGAAGAATGACCCTACTGCCAGTCCGATCAGGCCGATCGTCAAGGCCAAGAATACGAACCTCCCATTTTGGGAGGGGGACGTCTGCATGATTTACCTCCGGCTAGATGTCTCGCCTCCACCGTATTAGGTGCTATTTAATACGTCAATCTCGTATCGCGTAGCGATTGTCCCTTGTCGCGCGATCGGGTATTGCCGCCGTGGCGGAGCTGCTGCCGGCTGGTGCCCCCTCAATCCGCCCTATTGACAACTCCTTAGCATTGGCCTAAAGATAACCATGATGTTCTCGGGGCGGGGTGCAATTCCCCACCGGCGGTGAAAGCCCGCGACTCCGAGGTAGCGCCCGCTCACGCGACGCCCTCGGACTGACCCGGCGCAATTCCGGGGCCGACGGTAACAGTCCGGATGGGAGAGAGCAGCCAGCGCCGGCCACGTCTGTGGTCTGGCCCTGCAGGCGCATCCAACGCGCCCTTCGCCCCGTGGCTTCGAATACGCCATCGTGGGGCCGTCTATGACCAGGACTCAGGACTCAGCGCTCAGGACTCAGCGCCCGGGGGGCAGCTGATGTTCACCGGGATTATCGAAGAGGTTGGCGCCGTCACCGAGGCGGGCGAGGGCACACTGCGCATCAGGGCGCCGCTCATCCTCGAAGACGCGAAACTCGGCGACTCCATCGCCATCAACGGCGTGGACCTTACCGTCGCAGAGATGGACGGTGAGCAGTTCTTCGCCAACCTCATGCCCGAGACCTACCGCCGCTCGAACCTCGGCGAACTCAAGCCCGGCGACCTCGTGAACCTCGAACGCAGCGTCCGCCCCAGCGATCGCCTCAGCGGCCACATCGTCCGTGGGGTCGTCGAAGGTGTCGGCCAGCTCCACTCGATGACCCCCGAAGGCGATGCCATCATCGTCCGCATCACCGCCCCCGAAGAGCTCCTCCGCAACATGGTCGTCAAAGGCCCCGTTTGCATCGATGGCATTAGCCTCACCATCGTCGCGAAGGATGAAACGAGCTTCTCGGTGTCGCTCGTCCAGTACACCCAGGAGCACACCAACCTCGTCCAGCGCAAGCCGGGCGACAACATCAACCTCGAAACTGACATCATCGCGCGCTACGTCCAGCAATATCTGGAAGCTACCGGCATAGGAGCAAAATCGTGACCGAACGCGACCCCATCATCGTGAGCGTGCCCGAAGCCATCGAAGAGTTCCGCCACGGGCGCTTCGTCATCATCACCGATGACGAAGACCGCGAGAACGAGGGTGACCTCGTCATCGCCGCCCAGTTCGTCACGCCCGACGCCATCAACTTCATGGCCAAGTTCGGGCGTGGGCTCGTATGCTGCTCGATCACCGCGTCTCGCGTGCACGAGCTCCAGCTCCCGATGATGTCAGAGGACAACAGCTCGCATTTTGGTACGCCTTTCACCGTCTCCGTTGAAGCGCGCAGCGGCGTCACCACCGGCATCAGCGCCGGCGACCGCGCTCGCACGGTGCAGGTACTCATCGACCCCGAATCCACGCCCACTGACCTCGTCCGGCCCGGGCACATGTTCCCCCTCCGCGCCCGTGATGGCGGTGTGCTCGTGCGCGCTGGCCAGACGGAGGCCTCCGTCGACCTCGCGAAGATGGCTGGCCTCTACCCCGCCGGCGTGCTCTGCGAAATCATGAAAGCCGATGGCCAGATGGCCCGCATGCCGGACCTCAAGCGGTTCGCACGCCGCCACGGCCTCAAGATCGTCACCGTGAACGACATGATTAAGTACCGCTTGCGCACGGAGAAGCTCGTGCACCGCGTGGCTGAAACGCGGCTCCCAAGCGCCCACGGCGACATGATGATCCTCGCCTATCGCTCCGACAACGAGCCCGACGAACACGTTGCCGTCATCAAAGGCCCCATCGACCCCGACAAGCCGACGCTCGTGCGCGTGCACGATCAATGCGTCACCGGCGATGTCTTCGGTTCCATGCGTTGCGACTGCGGCGAGCAGAAAGAGATCGCAC